>DAOUDJ010000091.1:0-24113 GCA_034430795.1 Anaerolineales bacterium
AGCATGAAACTCTTCTTCCGTCAAAGAATACTCGGGGACTTCAACACCTTTGTCGAAGATCATTATTTTATCCTCGGCAATATCATCGTAAACCAACATCTTCTTGCTTCCAACGATTGTAATTTGTCGTTGTTTGACAGGATCGAGCCAGCTAACTTGCACATTGGCTATAAGGCCATCATCAAAACTCATTACCAAGTACACGACTTCGTGGAGATTTTTATAGGTGTTAACATAGCAAGCCCCTCGTGCGCTCACCCTCGTTGGGTCTGCGTCAAGCATGTAGCGGATGATGGAAATATCATGAGGGGCTAGATCCCACATCACATTAATATCTGGTTGCAGCAATCCGAGATTGAGTCGTGTTGAATTAATATAGTAAATCTCGCCTAATTCTCCCGACTTAATGATCTCTCGTACGGTCTCAACAGCGGGGTTGTATTCATAGGTATGCCCAACCATGAGGGTTAAACCGCGGTCCTCTGCCAATTTGATCAACTCTTGTGCCTGTTCCGAATTCGCCGTAAGGGGTTTCTCCACAAGCACATGCTTGCCTGCTTCCAGCGCTTTTTTCGCAAGCGGAAAATGGCTGTACACAGGTGTGGCAAGTACGACTGCGTCAATATTCGCATCGAGCAGCTTCTCAAATTCTTTGGTCGCCTCAACTTCAGGATAGTGCTCAAGCACAGCTTCCAAGCGATCGGCCTTAAGATCACAAATCATCGCTAGCTCCGCCTCGGGTAACTCTACAAAGTTCCTGGCTAGCTTCGGTCCCCAATAGCCACATCCAACAACACCAACCTTAATCGTATCTTCACGTGCCATGGGTCCCTCCTTTTCCATCACATTCATCTCGGGCTCCTGACTTCATCATCCCCCGCCTTTGCCTCGGATCATCTCAACGGGAGTCTTCGTCATGATACAAAGGTCTAACCATAAGCTCTTTTCCCGTATATATTTCAGATCAAGCTGAACCATCTCTTCGAATGAGGCTTGATTTCTAGCTGTAACCTGCCAGTAGCCTGTAATCCCTGGCAGAATGCAGAGCCTTTCTTTGTGGCGTTCTTCATAGAGCTCATATTCATACGGAAGCGGGGGTCTTGGTCCTACCATGCTCATATCACCACTCAGAACATTGAATAGCTGTGGGAGCTCATCTAGACTCAACCTGCGCAGCCATTTTCCCAACCCGGTGATCCGAAGATCATTGGCTAGTTTCAAGGATCCTTGCCCGATGTCCGAAGGATTGCTGTTGTTCCGCATCAATCCCTGGACATGGTTTTTATGCGGCTCATCCGAGGAACCCTCACGCATGGATCTAAACTTATACATCCGAAAGGGCTTACCGTCTTTCCCTATCCTCTTTTGTTTATAAAGAATAGGCCCGGGTGAGTGCAGTTTAATACCAACGCAGATCAGCAGCATTAGCGGACCAAAGAGCAGTAACAGAACAGAAGCGATGACGATATCCAGGAATCTTTTTAAGTAGAGATATCGACTCCCGTGAAAAGGTGAAGTGAGCTTACCGCGAAGGAAAGATGTCAATGAGGTCATAGCTGATTATCCTGGACAAGATTTATTGGGTTGAGTACTGATCGATTCCTGAAACTTAATGAGGTGGTTTTTCGAATCACAAGGAAAGCGAATAAGAAGATATTAGGTTTTTATGTATTATCGTCGATTGTTCGCAAAACCTTCGCGGGAGTGCCGGCAACGATTGTGTTCGGGGGCACGTCCCTGGTTACAACGCTTCCTGCGCCGACGATTGCACCTTCCCCAATCGTCAAGCCGCATAGTATCGTCGCATTGCTGCCGATAGATGCGCCCTTCCTAACTACGGTTGGTATGAGCTCCCAATCTTCATCTTCTTGCAGCGTTCCATCGGGGCGTGTTGCTCGCGGGTAGCGATCATTCGTGAACATGACTCCGTGTCCGATAAAAACAAAATCCTCGATTGTGACCCCCTCACAGATGAAGGAGTGGCTGGAGACCTTGACACGTTTTCCGATAGATGCCCCGCGCTGGATCTCTACGAATGCCCCTACCTTGGATTCATCGCCTATCGAGCAGCCGTATAGGTTTACGAAGGCGTAAATCTTTACATCTTTACCGAGTTGAACATCGGAAGCGATCCGAATGGTTAAATCCTCATCCATTAGCCAGGGTTCCTATTATCATATCTGAAATGTCCTTTACTAGATCGGTGTCCCTTAAAATCGGTTTGCGATGACTATTCCGGTCAATATGGAGCATCTCTACGTCTTCGAGTGAACGAATGAATGTCAGACGGCCCATCTCGGATAGGTACCTGTCCACAGCACTTTCCTTGCCGAGGAAAATAGAATATGCTGGTGTCCCTAAAACTGCGGCCTCCCGATTCATGGATCCACCAGCGCTAATAACCGCATCCGCATGATAAATAAGATCTGGCCCATCGTACGTTTTCTGTGCGATGTTTAAAGCTTCTGACGATTCCAAGTTGAGAGCTTCCCGTTGTCCCTCTGTTCTCGGTAATAGAAGAATATACAAGTCTTCCTGCTTTGAGAGACTATTAATACATGTTTCAAAAAGCGTGTTTTCAAACCGATGATATGCTGTCCAGGAGGCAGGAGGCCGAACGACGACGAGTAGTTGTTCTTCGTGAATACCTTCTGATGGTTTGAAGCTATTCCCATTCGACGTGAAATCTGAGAGGTAAACTTGCTCCTTTACGCCTTTGTATTTATACGTTTTTCCCCTAGCGCCCCATTTCTTCAACATAGCCTCAGGAAAAACCTCGGGGACAATAACGCGATCTGCCAACCGAAAAGCGATGTGATTTAAAGGTTGGTGTTCGAAATCCATAATCGTCGCGAAGGGGATGCCCTTCGATTTTGATGCACAAGCCTGGGCGTATGAGTTGTGGCTGACGGCTAGATCAATATGCTTCGTAGATACCCATGATCGAAGTTGATATGCACGCTTAGCAAGACTGATCCCTAATCCAGATAAACTCGTCCCGCCATGATGTCCAATCACTTCGTGGGGAATGCCAAGGCGTGAGGCCAGTTGGATGGTCTGTGAGTATTCTCGCGTGGTCACATAAGTGATGATTCCGCGACGCGCAAATTCATCCAGAATAGGCTTGAAAAACAAGACTTGTGGAGGGCTTGCAAGGTCAATCCAAATGTTCATTTGTATGAAAGTAAATGAGTTCAGTTAGCGCGCGCTGCATCCAAGCTTGGGACCAGCGCATATATGGAATCCGGTTTTTATAAAGGCGCTGATGCTGAAAATGGAAGGACCCATCCGCGGATTGCATATTGGCAATACTCCACTCTGCAATTCTGTTAGCAAGACTTGCGGCTTCCGGGTCAATATCCACAAAAGCGAGACAGGTCAATATGGATTGAGCGACACAGTGGCTATCGATCGGGTAATCCCGATTCGGATAATATCTCGGAACACCGGACGGAAGGATAAAGTTCTCTTTCCAGTAGTGATAACCTCGAAGTGCTGACTCTTTTATCCCGGAAGATGGAAACCACTGAAGCATTGCATTTAGTGATGTAAGTACAAAGCCCGTATGAAAATTATCGATCCAATGATCAAGGCTGCCCTCTCCATACCACCAGGATCCGTCAGATCGTTGACTTCGGATCGAGTACCTTAAGCAATCATCTACGGTCTGATTAACGTCTGGAATCCCTAACTCGTTGGCTGCTCTAGCGACGAACCAAGCCCCCAGTAAATTCGCGTTATGAATGTAGCGAGTATCCATCGGTGTATAACTGAAACACAACTCACCATGCTGAGGCCTAAATTGATTAAGATCATTGAGGATGAACTTCGTTGCGCTTCTGGCGGATTGAGCTGCCAAATCACGTACCTGCTTTAATTCTGGATTTTGATCATCCACTTCCGTCATTTCAATAAAATCAAGCAGTGCTAATCCGATAAAAGATGTGTTGACGATCGTTGGCATCCCGCGCGGAGCGAAGAACGTTCGGTTTGGCCAAGGAAAATCATATCCCCAGCAATCGCCAGAATAGCCAACGGAGATATTTTGCTTCAGCCAATTCACGAAGAACTTACAATTTTTTAGATATTCGGGAGTGCGATCTAGGGAATATTTTCGAGTAAATGAACTCAGGAAAAGCCCAATTGCTTTTGGATTGATTGATTTGGGGACTCCTATGATCGGACGAAGATTTATCGGTAGATGTTTGTTGACCTGAACGAGCAATTGCCCTATCGGTCGAAGACCAAATGACAAACCATTCAGCAAGGAGCTATTTAGAGCATCATAAGGATCCCAGCCTTGGAATCGCTGACTCTCGATCCAAGAAGTTAAAAGTTTTTCAGAACGCGTAATCTTCGTTTCAGGGATGATCAAATTCTGGATCCGTAACTATTCTGCTGGTATGAGTCCTGGTTTTACAGGGAGGCCCAGTCTTAAGGATTCTTGCACTGCTAGCGTCGCAGAAGTACTCGCATAAAGTTCATGGAAGGGAATAGGGGAGTCTTGGTTTTTCTTAATTGAATCAACAAAAGCGATGATTTCTTGCGAGTGTCCTTTATCAAGCTTATTTCGTATTGGAACTTTATGATCGCCATCTGTATACAATTCGAGTCTCTTGAAATCGGTCAAGACCGCCACACTTCCTTGACAGTAGACTTCCATTCTTTCCTTCTCCAATCCAAGGTCGCCATTAGCGAAGTATGAAATTGAGGCAACGGAACCATCTTCAAAAGATAGGTTTACAAGCAGGTTGTCATCTTTATATCTCCCAACGTTATCCATCTTTATCGCAGATACCGTCGACAATAGTGATCCCGATAAATGGAGGACAAGGTCGATGAAATGACATAGCTCTCCAAGAATTCGTCCTCCTCCTACCTCCACATCCTGGATCCAATGGTCCGGTTCGATGTAACCAGCATTCACTCTATATTGGATTGCGATTGGCTCAGATCTATCCCTGAAGAATTCTTTAATTCTTATAATATGCTTCGAAAAACGACGATTAAATCCGACCAAAAGCTGGCCGGAAGTTTCGGATTGCGCCGAGGAAATATCATTCAACTCGTCCCGGCACAACGCCAACGGTTTCTCAACGAAAACCGCCTTGCCTGCACGAAGCGCCTCGATTGATAGTTGTGCGTGGAGATTATGGCGCGTGGCAATGAACACACAGTGTGTGTCTGGGTCTTCTAAAATATCTTGGTAATTCCCGGTGCTGTATCCAAATCCGAACTTGTTCGCGACATGATGACCGCTGAAGCCCCGTGCTGTAGCAACACCACAAAGACGCACGCTTGCGTTTCGGGCTAATTCGGGTATTAGATATTTACGCGCAAAACTTCCTGCCCCGATGAGCCCTATCCCGATCGTTGAGTGTGATTGATTGGACGCATTTTTTTGGACAGCCACTTTAGCTTGGACGTCCACTCGATGCGTTACCAACGAGAGGTAATCACTCGATCCTTCATATTCGAAAAGGATTCCAAGCGGACTATGACTTTCCTTATTCTCTTTGGTTAACAAATCATACGCCCGCTCAGCATCTTCAAACTTAAATCGATGAGATATGATTTCCTGAATTCTAATAATCCCCTGCGCCAATTGATCAACGAAAGCTTCCATATTGCGCTTTTCAGTCCAACGGACGTAGCCAACAGGATAATCAATTCCTTTTTCTTCGTAGACTGGATCGTAGCGTCCTGGTCCGTATGAGCGGGAAATAAGAAACCGCAGCTCTTTGTCGTAGAATGCCTGCCGGGGCAATTCCAATTTAACGTTTCCAACGGCTACAATGCAACCGCGATCACGACATAATGCTGTTGCCAGCTCAATGGGGTCATTAGACTCTGATGCAGCCGTGATAATGACCCCATCCGCTCCGCGTCCGCGAGTTAGTGCATATATCTTGGATTCCAATTTTGCGTCTGTTCTTGGGATCCCACCATCAGCGCCAAGCTTCGTTGCAAGATCAACTTTTACAGGATCCAGATCAACACCGATGACATGACACCCACAAGCTTTGAGCAATTGGACGGTGAGTTGACCAACGAGTCCAAGGCCGATGACTACGAAAGATTCTCCTATCTTAGCTTCCGCTTGTCGAACACCCTGTAAAGCGATAGCACCCAATGTCGTGAATGCAGCCTCATCAAGCGAAGCGGCATCTGGTACTTTAACACAGAGATTGATTGGAACCGAAATCACTTCAGCATGACCCGCTGATTCACCGCCGCAGGCAACACGGTCCCCAACTCGAAAATTTTCGACATTCGTACCAAGTGCGATGACGGTGCCTGCTGCACTATAACCTAGAGGTACTGGCTCGTCCAAGCGATTCATGACCTTCTGGTAAGTGGAGAAAATTCCTTCCCTCTGCGCCGTCTGTAGAACTTGCTTTACCAGGTCTGGTCGCGAGCGGGCTTTTCCAATCACACTCCGCCTCGCTGTAGCTACTTTGTTGCCCTCAGTGCCTATGCTGATCACTGAGAAGGCAGTTTGTACGAGCACATGACCGGGAATCAGAGCAGGTATAGGAACCTCAGTCAGTTTTAATTCGCCGGTGCGGTAGGATTGGATTATTTGCTTCACAGAGTTTTTTCTTCTCCTTCATCTATGCCAAGCACTTCACCCGTCTGCAAGGCTCCTGTTAGGTCGAGTTGTACTTTCGAAATCACATACCTGAACTTACCATTGTCTGTCCGGGGGATGCGCTCTACTGGCTCAATTTCGAAATGGATACCATCACCCAACCGTTCTTGCAAATTAAACAAGATTTGGGCTGTATCTTGCTCGGTGTAGCTTGGCCTCCTTACAATCCGAACACGCAGGTGATCACGAGCGTCTTGGATCATCTGTGCTTCTTCCACATTCAAAATGCCTTTGAATACAAAATCAAGACGACTCAAGTAACGACCATCGGGTGTGACGATCACATCTTCTATTCGGCCGGTGATACGTTCAACTAACCGACCGCCTCGTCCACATAGACATGTTCCGTCTTTCGGTATGGCTGTGTCGCCTACCCGATATCGAATGAAAGGCATGGCCATGTTATTCAGGCCAGTGCAAACCAGTTCACCAACCTGGCCAGGAAGCGTGGGTTTTCCATCTTCATCCAAGATCTCCACAATTCCATACTCATCTTTAATATGATAATTACCGTGTTCACATTGGACGATGTTGGCGATTAACTCCACGGCACCGTACCAGTCAAACACCCGGCAACTAAATGCTTGTTCAATAACCTGACGTTGATGTGGTAACAAAGTTTCAGAAGCAGTAAAAACAGCCTTGGGGCGCACTGATGAATTACTTGTATCGCAAAGCCACAGAGCCATCAGGTAGATTGCTGTAGGGTATCCAGCTATGAAAATCGGCTGAAATCTTGATAAATGGTCGGAATAGGCAAGCAAATTGGTTTTGCTCATGTGTTGTAATGAGAAAAACATCCTATCTTCAACCCGATCGTGCACCCAGAACGGTGGAGTCTTACGCCCAACAGGTACAACAGGGGAACCTACAAAAACTGCTGCTTTGTCACCAAGCTTGATCCCGCCCCAACCTCGATGCAACCACGTGAATGCTTTCTCCATTTGGAGGCATTCTTTGCTGACGTACACATCCAATGCCTTACCTGTGGTGCCGCTGCTCTGAAAATGTTCCACGATGTGTGGGTCACGATAGAGTACTGAACGAAATTCACCTAACAGAGATTGAACTGTACTCTTCTCAAGGTACGGTAGAATATTCAGATCGTCCCTTGATACTATACTCTCTGGCCGTATGCCCCATTTTTGAAAGGTTCCTTGATAATATGGCACATGCTGGCCCACGTACCTTATCATTCGTCTCAGTTTCTCGTTTTGTATACTTTGCAGTTGATCGTTTGAATACCATTGAGTGCGTTCCAGGTCGCTAAGGTACTCGTAGAATTTCGGACCATACTTTACCTTGCTGCGTCCGCGCGAGTAGATGGTAGTCATCACGTCACGCATCGAAGATGGACCGTGGTTAAATATCCAACGGGTCAGACGATTACCGAAAGCCATTTCAACCTCTGTAGATAATTATTCTTAGCCCTTGGCCAAAGAAGTATAAGATACCGCAACTGGGGACTATTAATGAAACGCCAAACATATCTAACCCCCTCGCGCCCAAGATACCAAAGATGGGTTAGGGCCTCGGTTTGCAGCAAGTAGCCAAGCGCTGTGATTGAAACTACACAGGGGTCACCAATGGATTTCGAGATGTAGCTAAGCTATTTTATATTCACAATGTTTGATTTCATTAATAGATTAATCCGATATTACTAGTAGTCAGCAGACGGATACCTCAAACAGGACCTATGTTAATTCTCTAAGCAAGGTGTGAATTCTGTCCACGACCTTGTGAGAACTTAGCTGCTCCCAGTATAACTTGGCGTTCTCTTCACCCATCTGTTGACGTTTGTCTGGCTCTTTAACCAACGTTAGGATCTGTTTTGCAAGCATTTCAATATCCTTTGGTGGCACAAGATAGCCATTTACGCCATCCTTCACGACCTCCGGGATACCGCCGACAGGTGTTGTGACGACCGGTAATCCCATTGCCATCCCTTCGAGTAATGACAAGGGAAAACCCTCGCTGTGCGTAGGTAAAACAAAGATATCAGCCTGGCTTAACTCAAAGAACTTCTCCTCATCAGACAAATTACCTGCGAACCGTACATGATCCGAAATACCAAGGGATGCGGATAGCATCCGGGCGAATTCATCGTCGGAAGGAAAGGCTCCAAGCCCTATCCATGTGAGCTGGGTAGTTGGTTCTTTTGCTACGACTAATGCGAAAGCCTCAAGTAAGTCCCAAGCCCCTTTAAGCTCACACAATCGCCCGATAGCAGTCAATAAAGTAGAAATGGATTCCCTCTTAGATCTCTCCAATGAACGCCGGTAATGTTCTGGCACATTTGTTATATTTCGTACCACCTCTGAGTGAACCTTAACCAAATAGACCTCTCGAAGAGATATCAAATCAATGTCCGTAGGTACAATAATGTAATTTGAGAGAGAAGTGATTCTTCGGACAATGGCTCTGTGAAAGCCCCGGGATGCCCATTTTTGAGCAGGCCGGCTTGCACCCGTTCCGTGCAAATGTAAAAGAATACGACAGCGACAGAACCAAGCAACGAGCATAAAGAAACCGTCACGATAGATAGCCGTATCCGCAGTAGTGATCAAGTATACAATATCAGGGCGTGATTTTGATATCTGATAACAGAAGCGCGATAAATTGTATACTGCCTTGCGAATATCCAACCAATCCACACGCCCGAAATTCTCGCGGATAGTGCCTTTGCTCATGTTTAGGTGTGTTAGTCGGATACCAAGCCCCAGGCCTCCATCCAATAAAGTCTTTGCTATAAAAGCTAACCCACCATGAGGCGGGGGAAGCGGAGCAACAAATAGAACACGAATTTCTGGACGCTGGTTTCTGATAATAATGACCTATTGATTCATTCTCTAAGTTATTGCCTTACCATCCATAAAAATCGCTAATATACATCTGAGTCGCCCATCTGTATGTACCAGTTTTCCCACTGTGCCATTCGCTGTGCTGGCAACGCCGGTGAAAACAGACGCTCGCACAAGAATGTATGAGGAGCGTCCGGCAAGAACCCCATCTCCTGCACGGCTGGATAAAATGGGGAATTGTCGTTCATCCACAGGTTCACCGCCTTGACACCCCTACGAAACGATTCCTGGGCTGTCCAAACCAGCAAGTCTGTAAATATGCGACCATCTTGGACACAAAACACGTCCACAATGTCACTCACCTTTCCCTCCGCAGTTTGAAAGAGCTTGTAAATACTGTATCCAACGAGGCTATCACCAGAATACAATCCGGCGGCGTGATACCTGCGGCTTGGGTGGCGGAAGAACCGCCAATTCAGGTATCGGGCGGATCGCACTGTAAGGAATTGGAATTGTTTACGTTCTTGATTGAATAGAGCATCCACTTGCGCGTCAAAGATACTGAGAGGACGAATCTCTGTATGAGGATGTCCTTCTGGACTAGAGCGTAATCGGAGCATCGGAATGGTAGCTATATCTGCCCATGCTAATCGCTTGATAAAGCCGTGGTGTGAGTTCTCGTTCGGGAATCCCCATACCATAATTAGACCGGACTCTGTAATGCGCTCATAGAGACTTTTTGCTAGACGCGTGAAGACACCCCGGCCTCCATAGTCTGGGTGAGTCATGGTGTCCAATGACAGTGCGCAGTGATATGTCTCTCCATCAATGCTTATATCGAAGGGAGACACGGCATATTGCCCCACCAACGTATCACCGTCCCACATTAGCTCAATAAATGGCCCGCCAGACGGGTTTTCTACATACCGCCAGTGCCATGCAGCCATGTCCAGTGATTGCCCGAATGTTAGGCGAAACAATCCCAAGATAGCTTCTTCGTCACCGGTAATATAAGGGCGAATTACGAGTTTCTCTGCCATATCGCATCCTTAGAATGCCAACCATCGCACAGTCTCAAAACACTCTGCATACTGGACACCAACAACAATGCCATCATTTCGGGCTTGATTCTTAAAATATTCAGCCCATTTCTTTGCAGCCCGCTCCCATTCTGATTGGTAAGCCTCCAGCGCCTGCATTTTAAGCTCCATTGTATTACTAACGTCCACGTATAGCGTGCCATGGAAGGGGCGATCGGACGTGTACCAATTGCAACGGTAACAAGCTACTCGGGGTATGTGCCGCGTGGCGTGCAGCGTAGCTCGCGCCAACGCCCAGTGGTCACTATGGACATCCCATGTGCCCAAAGAAAAAACGGTGTCTGCTCGAACCGTGTCAATGATGCGGCGAACCTCGGTGTTAAGGACATCGGCGAATTGGAGATTAAAGTTCTCGAACTCACCCGTATGCAATGTCGTACCCAGAATCTCCGCCGCCCTCAAACCTTCCTGTAGGGCTACTTCGTTGGAGCGCACGGGGGAGTTATCGAAGCTAGCGTACCCAGACCGAGTGGCAATATATACATGCACATTGTGACCTTCATGCGCCAACTTGGCCAAGGTTCCACCGCATCCTAATTCCACATCGTCATGATGAGCTCCTATTGCCAGAACGTTCATGTGTTTTCTCTCCAAGTAATGCCCTAGACTGGAATACTATGACTAGCTAACAACTCTCGCAGCGACTCCTCTAATGGGATCAGAGGATTCCATCCTGTTGCTTGGCACAGCTTCTCAGCGCTACCAAGGCTAACGGAAATATCCTGTGAAGAGAACAGGTTAGCATCAATTTCTATCTGAATTCGACTAGTTGAATACCCTGTTAATATTTGCAGAATCTTCTCGATCTTAACAGATTGGCCGGAACATACGTTATATACCTCTCCCGGAGTTCCTTGGGAACAAGACAGCCAATAGGCCCGTACAGCATCACGTACGTCCAAAAAGTCCCGCGTGGATTCCAGGTTACCCACCTTCAACACAGGCGGGCGTAATCCTCGCTCGATTTCGGCGATCTGCTTAGCAAAGGCGGAACACACTAATGTGTCTGGCTCTCCTGGGCCGGTCAGATTGAAGGTCCGGGTACGGATAACCGCGAGATCGTGACGGTAAGTGTATTGCGCAGCCAACAGGCTTTGAGCCACTTTGCTGACCCCATAAGGGCTAAGCGGACGTAGTGAGTTCTCCTCCCTGATAGGCAATTCGTCGGGTTGCACCAGCCCATATTCCGCTGACGAGCCAGTAACCAGCACCCGCGCTTCCGGGCGGGTAGCCACGAGTGCATCTAATACGTTCTGTGTGCCAACCACGTTGACCGCCAGTAAGTCTGCACACGATTCGCTCTTGAGCAATGCGGCTAAGTGAAAGACGTAATCCGGTTGAATCTGACTGACAACTACCTCAACCTGTGCGGCATTTGTAACATCACACGTATGCCAGTCAATATGCTGATCGGCTGGCATAGGTACACCTGGCCGATCCAGCCCGTGAACCACAATCCCTTCGCCATGAAGATGGTGTACCAGGTGATAACCTATAAACCCGGCTGCGCCGGTGACCAACGCACGCTTCGTCACCCGCTTGCCTCATCCGGCAAGAATAAAGCCCTATTGCGCTCAAACATATCGACGGCGAGGATGTAATCCTCCTGTCGGCCAATATCCAACCAGTGTCCGTCAAAGCGATAACCAAGCACCGGTAACCCATCAGCCATCAACGCCTTAACTAGATCAGGCAGATCAAACTTTATACCGGCCGGGATATAACGCAACACATCTGATTCCATCACGTATACGCCCACACTGACCCGGTAATGAAGCGTCGGCTTTTCGACATAGCCGGTGATGTGATTGTCGTCGTTCGTCTCAATCACTCCTAGGTCAATCTTGACTTCCTTGTCAAACAGTCCAACCGTCACCACAGCGCCTTGCTCACGATGAAAATGCATTATCGCAGCATAGTCCAACGTCGTTAGCAGATCGCCATTCATTACCATGAACGTACAGTCCAAGCCAGATATTAACTTCAGCGGACCAGCTGTTCCAAGCGGTGCCTCCTCACGTGAATAACGGATGCGAACTCCCCACTTGCTACCGTCCCCGAAGTAGGCCTCCAGTAGGCTAGCAAGGTAACCCACCGCTAGTGTGATCTCCCGGATACCTGCGTATCGCAGCTGCCGGATCATGACCTCGAGGATCGGTAAGTCGTCAATGGGCATTAATGGTTTGGGCAGTACCGTTGTATATGGAGCCAGTCGCTGGCCCTTACCTCCAGCCAAAACCACAGCACGCACCCCGCTCAGGTTATAATTAGACTTCATATCGACCCACTTGGTAAAGAGTTAGATTTTCTGAAATCCATTCAACTGTGCGCTTTAAGCCCTCATCGAGCATAATCTGCGGTTGCCAACTTAGGACTTCTCGCGCTAGTTGATTATCCGCGATCAATCTCTCCACCTCGCTGCCTGCCGGCCGTTCCCGGATTGCATCCTGGCGCACTTTCAACCTCCTACCCATAATTACCCCTATCTTCTCCACCAGGTTGCCGATGCTGACATCCGTGGAGGTGCCCAAGTTGATCACCTGGCCAATAGCCCCCTTACATTCGGCTGCCTTGATAAATCCTTCTACCGTGTCTGCAACATAAGTGAAATCACGTCGTGGGCTCAGGTTACCCAGAGTGATTTCTTCCCCGGCTAGAGCCTGGGTTATGATGGTTGGAATCACTGCGCGAGCCGACTGACGTGGGCCATATGCATTGAAAGGTCGCAATGTGACCACTGGCAAGCGATAACTATCATAGAAACTCTCCGCAATTTTATCCGCCCCTATCTTGCTAGCCGAGTAGGGTGATTGTCCCTGTAACGGATGGCTTTCATCAATCGGCGCGTAGCGGGCCGTGCCATAAACCTCGCTGGACGAGGTATGAATGATACGTTCAATGTTGTGGATACGCCCCGCCATCAGCACATTGAGTGTCCCAAGAACGTTGGTCTCCACTGTCTCGCGTGGGTGAACGTATGAATAGGGGATCCCTATCAAAGCTCCGAGATGAAATATCATGCTCGTTCCCTGGGAAGCGTCTAGCACGGCGTTGAAATCCCGTAGATCACCCCGCACAATCTCGACATCACCACTCTTATCTGGTGGTAGATCATCCAGAAAGCCTGCCTGCGGACGTGATGTGTAGCGGACAAAAGCGCGCACATTTGCTCCTAGTTCAATCAGCCGATCAATTAAGTGGCTGCCGATGAAACCACCAGCACCAGTAACAAGGACTGACTGCCGCGGCCACGGTACACTCATATTGTTCATTTCTTTTTACCTCATACGAATCTGTTTGCCATCTACTCTCTGCTAATAAAGGTGAAAGTTCCTAGTAGATGCACCACTTGAGACCTACACATTGTTCTTTTACGAAATGAAACTAACAATCTTCTCAACACATATTCTAACCAGCTAGCTACAGATATCAGGCTTGATAGAAGGAGCGCCTCATCCGCAATAATAGAGCAACCTCTTCACGATACCAAGATCTTGATTGAGAATTAGCGACGGGATTACTGTACACTCGCGCCGCGTAGTATCCTAAGTGCCTGCCGACCAGCGCCCGAGCCCATCCACTTCCCATTCCTTATCGCCGCCGCCAAGGAACCAGCTCTCTGTCTAGCATAGGCGCGGATACTAGGAGCAATCGCAAGTCAGCATCCACTCCATAGACCGATCCCATGGATCTAGCTACTTCAAGAGAAGATGCACATCTTCCCGGTCCTAACTCCAAGAAAATAGGCTCGCAGGGGCAAGTACTCGTTTTGGAGTCTCGCATGTAAAGATTCTCATCGGGGTTGCTCTCGGGGATATCCTGTGTGGACTCACAATAGATGATTAGGCACTCGCCGGAGAAAGCCCTTCTAGAGAATGATACGCAACAATTGTCGATCGTGGTTGCTGGCATTGCGCAGCGCATTCGGTAACTCGATTTATACCTCGTCGTGGTCACTCGTCGGTTAAGGCGTTCTCCCACTAATTTAACGGAGACCCGACCAATGTTTCTCGGTATACCTGTACTGTCCTATCCGCTACTATCTGTGCATCAAAGCACCTCCTGGCCGTTTCCCGGGCAGCTTGCCCCATACGGCACCTCTTGTTTTTGTCTTGTAGCAATTCCGTTATGCGGTCAGCCAAACTCATCGTCTCTCCCACGTCAACCAGGTAACCTGTCACGCCATCCTCTACTATCCAAGGAATCCCACCTACTCGAGTAGAAACTACTGGCTTGCCCGATGCCATCGCTTGAGCAATGACCATAGGCGCTGTCTCTTGAATAGACGCTACAACAACGAGAGCTGAATGTGCATAAGCTTGCATCAACATACTCTGGTTCAACCTCCCCAGAAACACGACGTTTCCTTGCAGTCCAAGCCTCGCCACTTCCTTTTGCACTCGAGTGAAATAGGTCGACTGACTAGTATCACCTACCAGATGTAGACTCGCCTCTGGCAGCCGATGCACTACCTCTGCAAATGCTTGCACTAGTCCAACAACATTTTTTCCTTCAATAATACTTCCCACGTGCAGGACCGGAAACCCATCATCATCACCTTTCGGCACAGCCTCCCACACGTGCACAGTGACAGGATTGGGGATCTCATAGACCGGCTTCCCGTTCAACATCCCCTGCATGGCATGGGCCACATAATCGCCGGCTGTGGAAATCACGGCCTTCGCTCTCATCACACTCTGCCTGACAATCCAACCACCGATGCACCGACGATAGAATCCTACTGGGCCACGGTAGTGATCGGTTCTTAGAATGGCGGGGGTGAATAGTCCAAGGCCATGAATGGTCATCACCATGGGCATCGTGGGTGGAGCTGCTAAAGCATACTCCGAGAATGCCTGAGCATGAATAATGTCTGGCCTGATCTCCTCATACACCTTCCTCACTCGCAAGGCATCTAACGTTGCAGCTCGTAGGCTACTAAGGCTCTTTCCCGTTGCCACCCAGTGAAAGATAATTGAGTTTCGTTGCTCAACATGACTCACCTTCACGGAACGGGTGCACGAAACAACGTGCAACTCCAAGTCATGTCGCTGGGCAAGTGCACCGGTCAGGGAAAGAGCAACAGCCTCTATACCACCACTAATGTTGGTTTCATCGTGAGGATAAACCGTGCCTATCGCTATTCGCAGCCTAGTACTCATGATCGCTTTTCGTCACCAGTTGATATGCCGCTAACGTTTGACTGGCCACTTCAGCAGGCCAAAATTGTCGTTGGGCGAGCTCGCGGCCGGTTTTCCCCAACAGTCGGCATCGTTCCGGTGACTTAAGTAGAGTTGTCAACTTGTCACCAAAGGCCCGCTCATCACTTGGTTCAACCAAAAATCCGGTTTCGCCGTCTATTACCATCTCCGGTATTCCTCCCACCCGACTGGCAACCACTGGTTTACTGGACGCCATCGCTTGAGCAATAATGGTGGGCGAGGCTTCATATTGCGAAAAAAGGGCAAGCGCCCTGCACGATCGAATTTCCCTTAGAAGATCAGCGTTCTCAATATGTCCCAGGAACTCGACCGCATCCCTCAAGTGAAGTGCATCTACAGTATCATGCACTTCCTGGGCATAAACAGGATCAGGAGATGGTCCTACGACTACCAAGCGTGCTTGCGGAACACGATCATGGGCAAATGCAAAAGCACGCAGCAAACCTGTTAAGTTCTTGGGGCGGATCATCATACCCGCGAACAAAATCTTCAGTCCCTGCAGTCTAGAATCAGCTTCAGCAAAGAACTCAGGAAGAATAGGGTTTGGAATCGAAACGCGATGCCCTCTCACCAAGTGGTTCAACTCGCGAGATGCGTACATCGAAGGGAAGATAACTACTTTTGCTTGTCCGAGCACTCTTCTCACAATCTTGTCCATTAGTCCACCACGGACACGATCTCCAATATTCTGCCGACATGCAGCGCCTTCTTCCCGGTTCACTAAGCCGTGAACCGTTACTACAGCATCGTTGCTCATACAGGTAGCTATATATCCGTCTATCCCTATCCCCTGTCCGTGAATCACATCTGGGTTTGTCTCAGCAACAACAAGTCGGGCGCGTAACACATCGAGGAACGCGCGTGAGGGTAAAGCCAGACGCTTCTGCCTAGTCAGGTACCAAACCTGAAGCCTGTCACTCATGTCCACACAGTGTGAGGTTCCCTCCCGGCGCAGGAAGGAGAGAACAGTCACCTTCTCAACAACTTCGTGGAGTGAGAGTGCATGGGCTAGGGCACTCGTAACAGCCTGAACTCCTCCTACAACTTTCCCTTCCCCATCTGGGAAAGGACCAACAAGAAGGATGCGGAGTCCACCCATCAGGGAACAAGCCTTTGTTTTATGCGGGTCCATTGATACCTCAATGCTGTCAATCCGGCCGAGCCCAAGCTAAGCATCTCATCTAAGTGCAAGATATAGGACGCAAACACATAACCTAGCACAGCCAATATCAGCCCCAAAGTCACTTGAGCAGCCGGATTGTCTAGGAAACGCGCCGCCCCCAACCACGCCAAGAAGCCCGCGGCAGCTGAACCCACCAGAGCCTTAAGAGTTGTGGCTGCTAGCCGCTTTCCGTCTAAACCACCAAGTCTTGATCGCATGAGCAATAGCATTGCAAACCCTGTCACTACATAAGCTGCCGAGGTGGCGACAGCCAGCCCCAAGTATCCCCAAATAGACGTAAACACTACATTGAGTACGACCTTCACCAAGAATAAGAAAAACACCCCGACGAGTGCATTTGTCTTACTATCTTGAAGGGCGTTGAAACCTCGAGAACAGATGAACGTCAATGCGAGAGGCATCATTCCAACCAAGTAAGCGATAAACGCAGGTTCGGTAAGGTTTGTTGCCGTTGCGTCAAACGCACCACGCTCAAAGGCAAGCCGGATAATCGGCTGCGCCAATACGATCACTACCACATTGGCTGGTACGAGTACCACAACGAGCAAGCGGATAGTCTGATGGAACGTTATCCGGAAGGCTGCCAAACCGTCCCTAGCCAGTTGGTCGGAGAAATATGGCAAAGCTGCAGTGTGGACAGCTGTCAGAAATACGGCAACCGTTCCGGTCATAAGCATCTGGGCGTACCCAAGAGAGCTAATAGCGCCTTGTTGAAATCGCGCAGCTATTGTCCGGTCAATCAGTGGCAGGGTCAGCAGCAGCGCAGATGTTGCCACAAGAGGCCCAAGCAACCTGAGTATTCGTGTCAACCCTTCCGTGTGCAAGTTGATTGTCCACCGCTTGCCTAACCCTTTTCTGCGAAGAAGGAATAGCAGAATTGTCACTTGCACCACCGCACCCACTGAGTAGCCTATAGCCATGGCAATCGCGACTTGGGCCTGGTCCGCGATTAACACTGCGGCAACCACAAAAATCGTTGGGAAATAGGGCGATATCGAGGAGACGAAGAAGGACTTCTCGGCGTTTAAGAGAGCCTGGGAGGCAGCCGATACTCCGCTGAGACCTACAACTGGAAGCATGAGCCACACCAACCCAGTCGCCAAGACCATGTTCTCTGGACTCAACCCTGCGAGCAGAGTCCGGGTCATCTCTGGGACCCATACGGCTAAAAGTATACACAGGCAGACAAATACCAGAAATGACCATCCCAATACGCTGCTCACCAGCTTCCGGGCTGGTTCCTCTCCCGTCGCTTTGATTGAAAGGAACACCGGCACAAGCGTTGCGGTAAGAGGTGCCCCAAGGAAAGTTGCAAATAATGTCACAAGAGCATAGGCCCACAAGAAAAGATCTAGCTGCTGCCCAGTGCCTAAACTGGCGGCTACGATAGCAGTCTTCAGGAATGAGATGAGATTGCCGAGGACGAGCGCAACCACCACCACGGCGCTTGCCTTGACCATTTGTGTGCCAATGCTGCCCATCTTTGCCTCGTCCATGTCATTCACCACGGCCAATCGTAAGATTTGCCCGCACTGCAGCCAGTGCCCCAAGAACTATCCAAAACAATATATTGATGTAGATGAAGAGGCTCGTTTCAAGGGTCGCGGCAGAAATGAAGAACGCCGCGGCGGCCGCCCACATCGCTGCGATCAACTCTTTCCCGATGCTCCTTTCACGAGATAGCCGCCGGAAGGTGTCGATGCTTTTCACCAGGATCAAAACAATCGCTGCGAAATAGGTGCATCCTGGCAATCCGAAAGTAACCAAGTGGCCCAGATACATGTTGTGCGAGATGGCGATGGACACTGGCGAAAACTCAAACGTAGTGGACGTAACAACTCCAAGCCCGCTGCCTAAGAGCGGATTTTGCAAGAAGAGACTCCATTGCTGCCTTAGCAGGAGCACCCGACCAAGTAGATTCCTAGTTTCTGCGACGCGGCCTATCCAGAGATCGGATTCAACTATAGTCGGGAAGTACAGAATCCCAAGTACCACACTGAAAATCAGTACCAGCACGCCTAACACCCTTAACCCACGCCTCTGCAAAAGCAGGATGGCGATGACGGCCAATGCTCCGAGCCACGCTCCACGCATGAAAGAGAGGCCGATCGCCGCGATACCGAACAATATCGCTAAGGTAGCGAGGATCCGGACAGGCTTCGGCATGTATGAGCCCAAGGAGTACAGCGAGAGCCCCATCAACATCCCGGCCACTGTCCCAAACTCCCAAGCCGAGCGCAGGAATGACTGCGCGCGCACAGCGCTGGCCACAACTTCTGATCTGGCTCCGACAATACTCGTTCCGGTCAAGAACTCGGCGGGCACGACGACGCAAAGAATCAAAAGCAGCAGAACGGCAGCAACCATGAGTACCGTGATTTGACGTTTAGACACTATCGTACTCCGTGCAACCGCGTATGCGAAGAGCGGGAGCAAGTACGAGCCGAGGTCGAACAACTGCGAGGGCAAATTGTGGCCTTGTCGGATAAGGATGGACATGAAGCCCCATATTACGAATGCGATCAGACACACATCTTCGAGACCGAGGCTGGGGATTTTCTGGCGGCCTGTCAAAAAATTCACACCCAGTACCCCAACTGCAAAAACCAACAGAACGCGTTCGACAGAGAGATCCGGAATACCTGGGCCTAGGTCGATCACCCACCCCGATACAAAGGGCCCTATACAGAAGACCACCATCAGAATCGCGAACGGTCCAAAGAACGCCAAAGCAATCAAGCCTAGAGCAGCAAGGATCGCTAGTCCGAGCACCCATCCGCCTGAAGCCACAGCCCATCCCGCGCCTGCAGCCGCAACCGCAACAATGGCAACTCTTAGGATCAGGTGTTTCCTGGTCAATAGTGAAGTATCTGGGATGCTGATCATTTTAATTCGAGCATGCGATGAAGGCCGTCAATGGCGTCTTGGCGTGATGACTCTAGCTCTAGAGCCTTGCGGTAGGCGTGTATGGCATCGTTGGACATTCCCATATTCTCATACGTATTGCCCAATGCGGCGAATATCCAGGCCCCCATAGGATCTAGCCGGATCGCTAGCTCCAGCTCGTCTGCGGCGTGAACCCACTTCTCCAAATTGAGGTAAGCGGATCCTAACAGAGCATGCGCTTCGGCGCTGTCAGGATTCATATCTAGCGCATCTGACAGAAATATCACGGCTTCCTCAAACCGGTGCTGTCGCAGGCGTGAAAGCCCGAGAATGGTCAACGGAATATCTGAAGCCGGGTCTACACTCATCCCTAGTTTCGCCCAGGATTCAGCCTCCGCATAGTCACCTGCCTCCACCAACATCCTTGCCGCACTTGAGTATCCCCACAATTCATCGGGGCAGAGCTCCACGGCTTGGCTGAAGTGAGTGACTGCCACCGTCGCGTCCAACTGATCTCTCCAAATGGCATTGCCAACACGTACGTGGTTGGCACAATCGTTAGATCGCAGCTCCAGTGCGGCAGTGTAGGATTGCAGTGCATCCGACCATAAACGCTCGCGGACCAGAGTATCGCCGAGTTCTTGCAATGCAAGGATTGCTTTTACTTCTCTGTATTTAAGGATAGCGTTCTCCCACTGGCCAGACCCTTGGTAGGCTTGACCCAACCAGAAATCATCCATCTGTTCAGCGGGGCAATCTTCTATAACTCTCAGTAAGGTGCGAATTGCATCATCGTAATCGACTGAGGCGATAGCCAATCTGGCTCGCGTCCTCTGAGATTCACACCAGGGACCTTCAAGCCCATCCTGCAAATTTCTCGTCTCAAGCCTGTGTTTCAATACCTGTATCTGAGCAATCCGGGACATCGAACTTTTGGTACTCAATAGGGATCGAGTAATGATCAGATTCGAAAAATTTAATCGGGCGCGATACACAACAGCAGGTAAAAGCCCTAGGAGGACAACTAGCGTTATTCCTATTGAAAGACCCTTCTTGCCTTTATGCTTCATTCATAAAAAGCCTTCTGTGAATCTCTGGATCTGCGATTGTAAATTAGCAACAACCCATACACTAACCAATAATGCGTATTTTCGAAGGGATTAGTCACCAACTAATTTCTTTGTTCTCGTATCGATGAGAAGCTTTTCAGGCTCAGTTATGTATCCTCGAATTTTGGTAAACTCATGATGATCTGTCAATACAACAACAGCATCTGCTCCCTCTATGGCATCATCCAATGAAACCCGTTGCCCCTCAATAAATCCCAGACCCAGATAAGGATCATAGGATTGAACATCATATCTATCCGACAGGAGTAATTCCACAACCTTTACTGCTGGGCTCTCCCGAGTATCATCTACGTTCGCCTTGTAGGTCAGCCCCAGGCAGGCAATCACTGGTTTTTCAATATCTTTCGTCGCCTCTTTTATGAGTTCAACGACGTGTTCAGGCATGCCATCATTCACCTTACGCGCAGCCTGAATGAGCGGCGTCAATTCCGGTGCCACCTCAGCGATGATCCAGGGGTCAATGGGAATACAATGCCCGCCCACTCCTGGTCCCGGATTCAGGATATTGACCCTTGGATGCTGGTTGGCCATCGCAATGGCTTCCCAGATATTGAACTCAAGCTTTTCAGCCACCAATGAAAACTCGTTCGCCAATGCAATATTGACATCCCGGTAGGTATTCTCCATCAGCTTGACCATTTCTGCGGTGGTCGGATCCGTGAGTGAGATTTCCCCTTCCACAAAGCTCGAATAGAGTTCTTTTCCCGCTTCCCCAGAGGCTGGATTAATTCCACCAATAATCCGCGCGTTGTTCACCAGTTCCTGGAGGATCTTGCCTGGAAGTACTCGCTCCGGCGAATAGGCCAGTAGGAAATCCTCTCCAGCTCGCAATCCTGATCCCTCGAGAATCGGAGCAACCCGATCGATGGTTGTGCGGGGAGGCGAGGTTGATTCCAGGATCACTAGATTACCTCGGATCAGGTGAGGAACAATAGATTGGGTCGCCGCATCGACGAAGCGCATATCGGCGCGCTTGTCCTCGGTGATGGGCGTTGGTACGGCAATGATGTACACATCGGAGGGCTCTGGCTGGTTGGCAACCCTCAATTTTCCACCCTTCAGTGCGGTCTCGACCAGGTGATCCAGGTCTGGTTCTTTGATGTGCGCTTTACCGTTTCTAAGGCTTTCAAGTACATCTTCTTTTACATCCACGCCCAGGACATGGAATCCCCTGGAGGCAAACATGCTTGCGGTGGGCAAGCCGATATACCCAAGTCCCAAGACGCAAATCCTCGCTTCCCTCGACCGGATCCGCTTTGTTAATTCCATATTGTTTACCTGGATATTCCCTCTAAATATCTAACGTTATGTAATATGTAAATTTTGAGTGGAAAACATTAATCATAATGTTATAGCTATTGGATTTGTGGCACGTGATTTCCTTCAAGATCTCTTACCGCAGGATAACGCCTGACACTGGAAAGACTCGAATTCTTAACCATGACCCGGAAGGGGCGAAATAGTACGGACAGAAACCCCAACGAAGACGGCAGCCTCATGAGAGACCAATCTTCGATACTTGGTTTGAAAAGCAACGCAACCACGAATCTAACCTTATCCTGAACCCTCTCTCGGGCCTTTAATTCGAGCCACCTAGGGTTGAGCGAGGTGCTTTGCCCATCGCTCAGGATTAATTTTCGGGATACCTGTCGAGCGAGTGAGGCTGCTGCGGGATCGGAATGGATGAATTCGACGACCGGTTCTTGGAAGATAATCCCGAGCACGTCGCTCGCCAGAAGCATCCCGAGTTTGAGCATACGCTGACTGCCGAGCTTGTCGGCGAGTTGGAAGGTTCGCCCCCAGTCCATCTCCGGATGCGCATGAATCTGCTCGGCGATATCGCAGATGGCATTCAGCCGCGGCCAGCCGTCATGCGTTCCATGCACACAAAGGATCAACAGCATAGTTTCAGGATGAATCTCCCTCACTTCTTGTCCCAACAGGTCGATTTCTCGGGCTGATCGAATTAACTGCGCAGGATCCGGTTCGAAGGTGAACGCCCGCGTTACGGGATACCAATGGATTTCGAGGCAGATATCCCGCTCCCCCTGTCTGAGCGTAAATTCCCCGTCCCCACGATGGTAATTTCCTCGCTCGAAACGATCGTAGGGCGGCTCAGGCTCGAAGCCTATCCCGTTAAGCATGTCTCTCGCCGACCACAAATCACCCTCACGGATGAGAACATCCAGGTCGCCAAACTGCCGCAGGGCGATGTCCCCGTAAGCCACCTGGGCAAGAACAGGCCCCTTGTAGGCAACCGCCGGTATTCCCCCCAACTCGAGCGCCTCCAGAACCTTCAATAATTCCGTGGTCAGCTCAATATTCCGCGCCGCGTTGGCCTGGAAATCCAGGCGCAATTCTGCGAGCGCATCCTCGGGCACAATCTCCGGGCAGGTCTTGAATAAACTGCGGTACAGCAGGGGCATGACCCGGTGGCGGTGAGCCATCGCCCGCAAGCCCGGCCAATCGATCTTCCCAGCGGCAAGTTCGCGGATCTCCGCCGCGGTTGCACCATCGAGGCGTGTGCGAGCGCAGCGGAGCAGCAGCGACATTTCGGGCGAAGGCTGAATTGGAGAGATCTCACTTGAACGGAAAAGTCTCATTGATTTCTAAACCCGCTGCTTTTGGGCTGGGGTGCATGGGTGCTGGGGGGCAAGGGGGATAGGGAGCTAAACATGGTGCAGTGCTCGATCGATCTGAGCATTCCATGACTCCGCATAGCGGCCGGCCTGGGCCATGAGCTGGGCGTGGGTCCCGGATTCGACGATGCGGCCGTGTTCCATGACGTGGATGATATCTGCTCGCATGGCGGTCGTGAAACGATGGGTGACGATGAGCGCCGTGCGACCGAAGGCGAGATCCCGGAAGCGGTCCAGCCAATCGGCCTCGGCCCAGGAGTCCATCGCCGAGGTCGGTTCGTCGAGGATGATGACAGGGGCTTGGCGTGGAAAGGCTCGCTCCAGCGCAACCCGCTGCCACTTGTCCTGGGCTATCTAATGCTACATCAACAATGTTCTTACCAACAATTTGTTAATCTCTGGTATAATTAGAACATACATTCTACCCATAAAACGGCCTCACTGAGTGCTAGAACACCCAGCAAGGCCTAACCATCCCCGCCGAGCGTACGGCAGGAACA
>DAOUDJ010000092.1:0-12245 GCA_034430795.1 Anaerolineales bacterium
GAACTGGCGTAACAGTCTTGGGTCGAAGGTGTCCCGCCAGACAGCCTGTATTTGATCGAGGGGGTAGGTCATGCTCTGACCGAACAGGAAGAACGATCTTTGTGGGAGCTGATGACACTGGAAGGAATACAGGAGGTAGATCGCTTCAGCGGGCTTATCCAATCCAAGCCGCATGAATATTGGCGCCAACCATGGCAGGATGACCCATACACCTGACAGCAATAAAATCCCAATGAACCAGCGTCGGCTGAATGTGTAGGCAGCCCGATTGAGGGCGATAGCGAATGTGTTTCGTTTTTTTTCTTCTGTCGGCGTCGTAGCGGTTGTCATAGCACCATACCTCAATGCGCTTAATTCTAGGTCATACCGCGGATATGGGGGAGGGGGGATATGACGGGCGAGGGTATAAGCCAAATGGCGGGGAAGGATGGAACCTTGACCATTGTAGGATGTGGAATTCAATGTTGTCGTCAGGATTGGTCTTGACTTTCCAGTAACTGTAAGGTTTATACTATATTTCAGGAGGATTGAAATGCTGCAGATCGGAGAATTGAGCAAGCTAGTGGACATCCCCACCAAGACGATCCGTTATTACGAGGAGATCGAGCTGCTGCCTCCGCCCAGACGAGCCGGGAACGGTTATCGCCAATATGACCAGTCGGATGTTGAGCAACTGCGGTTCATCCGCCGGGCGCGTTCGCTGGATTTCGCGCTGGACGACATCACTGAAATCCTAGCGTTTCGTGAGCGTGGTGAGGCGCCTTGCCAATATGTCATGTCCCTTATGGAGGAGCGTATTGGGCAGATCGCCGATCGAATCAAAGATCTGGAGAACATGAAAGAGGATCTGGAGCAGTTGCATCAGCAGGGCTTGCGGCTTCCTGAGGATGTTGAAATGAAACAGTGCGTATGCCATTTGATCGAGGTCGGTCCTGACGCGGGCTGATCAAGTAGAGGGGCGGTGTACAGAATCTATGAGGATGGACAGATGAATATTCAAAACAAAGATAATATCGACCTTTTTTACTTCGATGGGTGCCCTTCATGGAGGAATGCACTCACCGAGCTTGAGTTAGCGCTGAAATCCCTTGGGCTATCCAGAGTCATCAAGCTTGTCCATATCGTAACCGACGCTGATGCTAGGGTGAACCGATTTGTCGGTTCGCCTACAATCCGGATCGATGGTGAGGATCTCTTTCCTGTGGACCACACTGACTTCGCCTTGGGATGTCGACTCTATACAACGCCTGAGGGTATGCGTGGTTGGCCCTCGTCGGAGATGATCCGGGTAGCTCTCGCTGAGCAAGGCCTTTTGCATCCCGGTGAAGCGCGTGCAGATCAAATGGGGTGAGCCATGACCAGGAAACTCAAGTGGATAATTGACGGTGAGCGCAAGATGCACTGCGCAGGATGCACAAGCACGGTGGAATATGCGCTTTCGCAAATGTCTGGAGTAAAAAGCTCCACAGCGGATCACAGGTCCCAGACCATCGTAGTTGAGATTGACGACGATGTTGAACCAGATGTGATCGCTGAAACGATCGCGGGCTTGGGTTACGAAGCCCGTGTACTGAACTCGGCATGAACCAACCGGTCCCTCACGCCAGGGCCTTGAGGCCAGGACTCGCTTATGGCGGCATACTCTTGCTGCTTGGCTTGATCATGGCCGGGGGCTATACTTTATTTCGGGGTTTTGTTTTGCTTGTGAAACCCGCTTCTCAGTTGTATGGATTGTGGATCCTGTCACTGACAGCCGGCTTGGCGAGTTTCTTTTCCCCCTGCGCCTTCCCGCTGCTCCCTAGTTATCTGTCTATTTCACCTTCAGAAACAGAAGGCACCCGTGGCTCAACGGTCTCCTCAGGCCTGACGGCTGCGGCCGGTGTCTTGACCTTTGATCTGCTGCTCGGCTTGCTGATTGCGGTTTTAGGTGCGGGCGTGGGGAGCAGTCTCACCATTACAGGTTCTGAACCCAATAGCTTGGTGGTGATATTCCGCGGTTTAATTGGCGTCGTCTTGTTCACGCTCGGAATTTTGCAGTTAAAAGGAGTGAATCTGAAACCGAGGCTGGTGGATGCTTTCGTCTATCGGGTGCGGCCTCTCCAAGGGTCGGAGATGAAATCGTCCCTGATTAAATTCTATTTATATGGATTTGGGTATACCGCTGCGGGGGTGGGGTGTACCGGTCCCATCCTGGCCGGGCTGATCATCTATGCGCTTGGGTCGGGCGGCTTCGTCTCAGCTATGCTCGCGTTTTGGATCTTCTCGGGAACCATGGCTGGTTTGATGATGGCCATCTCCCTCCTGATTGCGTTGTCAAGGGGAAGGGTAATTCAACGCCTGAAGGGTGCAGCGCCGCGCATTAAGCGGATGTCAGCAGCACTGCTGATTGGCGTGGGTGCGTTCAATGTTTTGAGTACAATCTATTTAGACTCTTTTGTGCGTTTACTGTTCCCTTAATGGGATCTGCTCTGGAGACAGAGTTAGCCATTTATAAGGAAGATGATGGAACTGTTTGACCTCGTTGTGATCGGTGCGGGGCAGGGTGGGCTGCCTGCAGCCCACATGGCTGCTCGATTGGGGGCCAAGGTCGCCCTGATCGAGATGGGCGAGGTGGGCGGCACCTGAGTGAACGAGGGGTGCATCCCCACCAAGACCTTGTTAAGGTCTGCCGAAGTCATGCATCTGGTCCGAGATCGCGCTGCCGAATTCGGGGTGCGCGGCGTTGATCCTTCCGCGCTGTCCTTCGACCTGTCTGCAGCCGTAGTACGAAAGGATGCCATCGTCGCCGGGATCCACGAGGGCATCTACAAAGCGTTGAAAAGCAACGAGAACATTACCTTCCTGAAAGGGCACGCCGAGTTCGTCTCTCCGGTCGACATTCAAGTAGATGACCGTATCATCCACGCCGATAAGACGATCCTGGCCGTCGGCGCGAGCAGCGCGCCGGTGAAGATCCCGGGTCTCGAGGAAGTCGGATACCTCACCAACAACGAAGCCCTCAAGCTGGAGGCGTTGCCTGAGTCAATGATCATCATCGGTGGGGGGTACATCGGCGTCGAGTTCGCCCAGATGTACGCCCGCTACGGGACGAAGGTCACCCTGCTCGGTCGCGCGCCGCGCATAATGCCCAAGGAGGAACCTGAACTCACGGAGGCTCTGGAAGAAATTCTCCTGGACGAAGGAATCGAGATCCACACTTCAATCGAAGCTGTTGGGGCAACGCGAACGGAGAACAAGGTATCTATCCTTGCCCTCCATGCGGGTCGGGAGTTTCGGTTTGATGCGGAGAAAGTGCTCTACGCTGCCGGGAGAACGGCTAGAGTGGCTGGACTTGGCTTGGAACAGGCGGGGGTGGAGTTAGATGGCGCGTTCATCAAAGTCGACCGTCAGCTTCGAACGTCGGCGTCCAACATATGGTCTATAGGAGACGCCAATGGTGGGGCAATGTTCACGCACCGTGCCACGTATGACGGCCCAATCGTGGCGCTTAACGCCGTGAAGGATCTCGGCCGCGAGGTGGATTACCATGTTGTGCCGCACGCGGTTTTCGCCGAGCCGGCGCTGGCCAGCGTGGGGCTCCGCGAGGAACAGGCACGAGCTTCAGGGCATGAAGTTAAAGTAGGCATCGCTCACTTCGCCGATTCGGGGCGCGCCAAAGCAATGGGACAGACTGAGGGGATGGCGAAGATCATCGTGGATGCTGAGAACGATGAAATCCTGGGCGCGCACATCCTTGGCGCACACGCGGATATACTGATTCACGAAATCGTGGCCGCCATGTATGACCACGGCAAGGTCGAGCCTTTGTCGAAATCCATCCACATCCACCCGACTCTGAGTGAGATCGTCAGATCCGCAGCCCGAGCGGCGAATTGAATGCGACGGCTCGGAAGAGGGCGACGGGTCGTGCTGAGTTGCGTTTTGTCTTTGGTGGCGTTACCTGATGTTGCTTGATGTTCACTCGTGTTTTTCCTGGGAGATAAGGCCCTTCGTCGCGAGAGTGTTTCAGAACCCTTTGCCGTAATAGAAAAAAACGCATGAGGGGCATGCGCTCTTTTCTCAAGATCCTTATGCTGAGGCGACGGCGGGATTCGAACCCGCGCATAAGGGTTTTGCAGGTCCTCTCCGAGTGCTTTTAGGACCCTATGCCGTAATCGCCTCAAACCCGGTGAAGGGTTTCCATTTTGCCTGGAGCGAAAAAGGCCAAGACCCTTTGCCGTCCTTGTTTCTCCCAGGCAACAAACTGACGAACCGAATTATTGATTAGTTTACATGATGCACCTGTGAGCTCCATAAGGCGAACTCCATAGATCGGAGGCTTATTAAACCAAAAGATGATCATGAGCCATTGATGGCTTCAAGATCATTCCATGTATCCGTAGACAGGCAAATCTTATTAAAAATCTTTCAATATATTGCTGGTTGATGCCTATGTGGAATCTCCTTATTCATCATTTGAATCTATTGGGCATTTGACACATACACATGCAGGGACAATACTTTCTGAGTACGAATGCGTGTGACCCTATCATTTTCAGTCTCTTCTTCTAGGCCGGGATTATTGTCTGAGGCACAAGTGCGAAACACTACAGATATTGACAGAATGCTTGCTATTACAGAAGAGGAACTTTCCAGGCTGAATGCCAGACGGAAAGACATCCTTGAGCAGATCGATAAACTCAAGCGTGAGAAGGCGCTTTTGTGTAAGAAATCTTCTGAATCCTCAGACGAAATCTATATACCAACAGTCAATAGTCAGTCTTCAGTGGACGCGAAAATTGCGCTTTTCCGAACGCTTTTCAGAGGCAGAGAAGATGTCTATGCTAGGAGATATAAAAGTGTGAAAACGGGTAAGACAGGTTACTTTCCGGCTTGCCGAACGAAATGGGGGAGAAAGCTGAATGAAAAACCAGATACCGGAAGCGATGACCTTGAGCAACGTGATTTCCTCCCCCTTTCAGATGAGGTCATTAGAAATCACCTCCTTGGGAAGGATCCTCAGAACCGATCAAAGCGTGAATTTACAATTGGCGTCTATCCACTCTTACTTGAAGAAACTTGCTGGTTCCTCGCTGTGGATTTTGATAAGAGCACATGGATTGAGGATGTGTCCGCTTACCTTGAAACCAGTCAGGCCTATCAAGTTCCTGCTTCGCTCGAACGCTCCCGGTCTGGTAACGGTGGACATGTGTGGATGTTCTTTTCTGAACCGATATCTTCTAGACTGGCGCGACAACTTGGGTCGTCCATCCTGACAGAAACCATGGAACGGCGACCTGAGGTCGGTCTTGATTCGTATGACCGTTTCTTTCCCAGCCAGGACACGATGCCAAGGGGAGGCTTTGGAAATCTCATCGCGCTTCCCCTTCAAAAAGGACCAAGGGGGAAAGGGAACACAGTATTTCTAGACGAGAACTTCGTTCCCTACCCAGATCAGTGGGCGTTTCTTTCATCGGTCCATCGTATGAGCTGTGAGGATGTGGAAAGTGTTGTTCAAAATACGGAGCGTCGTGCAGGTGTATTTGGGGCAACGATGACCATTGCAGATGAGGATGACGAGGAACCGTGGATGGCGCCCCCATCACGGCGAAAAAAGGAGCCTCCGCTTACAGGTCCATTGCCAAAGCAGGTATCCCTGATTCTTGGTAATCAGATTTATGTTGCGAAAGATGAGCTCTCGCCTTCTCTACAAAACCGGCTGGTTCGTTTGGCCGCTTTTCAAAATCCGGAGTTTTATAAAGCTCAGGCCATGAGATTTTCAACGTATGGGAAGCCCCGCATTATCAGCTGCTGTGAAGATTTTCCGGAGCACATCGGAATACCGCGAGGCTGCCAAGACGAGGTGATCAAACTGCTTCGGTCTCTGAAGATCACGCTGGAAATAATCGATGAGCGATTTTCTGGTCTCCCAACCGATTTCAATTTCCAGGGCACACTTAGGCCGGAGCAGCAAACGACTGCAGATGTTTTGCTGCGCCATGACACAGGTGTGCTTTCGGCTACAACAGCCTTTGGTAAAACAGTGGTTGCGGCATACATGATCGCCGAGAGGGGCGTGAATACGCTCGTATTGGTTCACCGCAGGCAGTTGCTCGATCAATGGGTTGGACATTTACAAAATTTCCTGGGGCTTGATTCCAAAGAGATCGGTCAAATTGGAGGGGGGCAACGTAAACCAACGGGTGTCATCGACGTGGCGATGATCCAGAGTTTGAGCAAGAAAGGCGTGGTAAATGACATTGTGGGTGAATATGGGTATCTGGTTGTAGACGAATGTCACCACATATCCGCCAGAAGTTTCGAGATTGTAGCAAGGCAGAGTAAGGCAAAATTCGTGACCGGATTGTCAGCTACTGTGACACGAAGGGATGGCCACCATCCAATCATCTTCATGCAATGCGGACCGCTACGGTATCGGGTTGATGAACGCAAACAGGCTGCAATTAGGCCTTTCATCCATAAGGTTATCGTGCGGAAAACGGGATTTAGGCTCCCTGAAGCTCTTATGGATGAATCTACTCCGGCCATTCACGAGGTCTATGCTGCATTAATCTCTGATGATGGTCGCAACAATATGATTGTTGAGGATGTGTTAGCAGCAGTTCGAGCTAATCGGTCTCCAGTATTGTTAACCGAACGAAGAGAGCATCTGGAGCGACTAGATGAACGCCTTAGCCCTCTGGTCCGAAATCTAATCGTAATGAAAGGCGGCATGGGGAAAAAGCAAAGACGGCTGATAGCAGAGAGAATCACGGGTATTCCAGATGATGAAGAAAGAGTCATCCTTGCCACCGGACGATATCTGGGGGAAGGATTCGACGATGCCCGTCTGGACACGCTCTTCCTCACCCTTCCGGTTTCGTGGCGCGGAACACTGACACAGTACGCAGGACGACTGCACCGCATGCACGATATGAAAAGGGAAGTAGTTATCTACGACTACGCGGATTTGGAAGTTCCGATGCTGGCCAGGATGTTTAAAAGGCGAAGCCACGGGTATAAGGCTATAGGCTATGAAATTGAAGAATAGACGGTCTAATTCAATCTCTATTCCCATTTATTCTGCTTCGCGGATTAACTTCTAGTGCCCTTTCCATCTAATTGTGATGGGTGACGAATATCGGATATATGCCTATGGATAGCCATAGAGAGGGGGTCATGAAGGATTTATTTCAACGGTTGATAGAGTTGGACGCAGACGCTCATTCCTTGTTTTAGACATTATGGACTTTGATGGCTTTCCACTGGAGAAGCGGATGCAACTGAATCTTTTCTTGAGTCGCACTGTCTGAGGTGAGTAGTTCTGCGTGAATTTCCCCGTGATCAAGCAAGCGATCGAGAAACTCACGTTCTGAGTCTGTGAATGGCAATACGATTTTCAAGGCTTCCCTGCATTCCTCCACCATTTGTGAAGCCCAACGATCTTCATCCTCAATGCCTTCGAGTGTTTTCGTTCTGAGAACGGGCAATAAGGAATGCTCAATTTCTTGAGGGTCGAAGTTAATATCCTCTAGAGAGATGGTACGCCAATCCTTGAGATTCATGGCGCCGAAGAGGACGAATCCAAGCCGCACACGATCTCTTTCCCAGGAGCGGTCTGTCAGCAGGTGGTGAACATCAAAGAGATCTCGACTCGCACGGCGAGAAAAAAGGGCAGCGAGTTTGCCCGCTAGAAGTTCGTAGGTATCTACAACCAGGATCTGCTCTGCTTGATGAACGCCGAGTTTCTTCGAATTTTGCACGGTGATCGGCCAAAGTGGAATTCGGAACATGTAATTGAGATCGAGTTCGAGGTTCTCATTCCCACCATACACGCTTTGATATCGCAGCAGCCATTTCCCGCCGGCGTATTCCGTTGGTTTTCTTTGAATCCTCAATTCCTCTCGACCCAAAACAGCTTCAATTGCTTTCTCAACGTGAGGGCGCTCCGATAGCATCGCCTCTTTGCTTGATTCTCCGATGTAATTGAGATCAATATCGACCGAAAGCCGTGGCAGATTGAGCAGAAACAGGTTTAAAGCTGTGCCGCCTTTTAATGCTAGCCGGTCTTTTAGAAAGGGATGGCTTCGGATCGCGTTCAGGAGGCTGAGCAGACGGACGGCTTTTTCTAAGATGTTACCTCTAAAACCTGATGAGGCAGATAAGTCGAGCAGCCTCTCTTTCGAAGGTCTCACCTTATCTCCTCCCAGGTCTTTTGAAGGACATCGGCAGGGACGATGAGATTCCAATCTGCGAGAAGCTGTCCATCATCCTGGTAGCCACGGTCCATGTAGTGCGGGCTTTTCGGTCGAAGGGTTTTTATTCGATTGAGGTATTCGTCGCTGACCATAAGCGAGTCTCGGTGTTGCTCAAGGTAAAAGCCCACTTTTGCAGCCGTCGTCGCATTCTCAAGAGCGGTCACATATTCTACGACTTTGTCGAGGTCGAGGAATTCAATGCTCTCCAGAGATCGCCAGATCTCCTCCCAGTTTCCGGATAGCTTCGGTCGGTCGAGGACGTCCACCATGGAACGTTCAAGATTCGTCACCTTTACATCCAGGCCGGTGCGGTCTTGAACTTCCACAAAGAGCTCTTCCTGGCTGGCACACCTCAAAGCTTTCGGGTGAGAGACTCCCTGATAAGTCGTCCCCTGGAAATGAAATGATCTGCCCAGGCTTCTCTTTGTCAGATAGGTGAATTGTTCGTATATTGTATACGCTCTTCCATGAGCCTCCAGGGACGTATGGTATCCAAGGATTGCATCATCGGTTATCTTTCCAGCTAACAGATACGGATCGACCGAGAAACTTTTCGCAGGGATCCCTAGCGGGACTGTCGCATACAACCCGCGACGGATACGCAGGATACGCCCCGACTCCTGATGATGAGCCAGCAATGCCTTTCTTGTTGAAGGATTTGTTGAGCCCTGAGTGTTTAAATACTCAGTTAATTCTTTTATACGAAAAATTGGATGCCGAGCAAAAAATTCATCGAGCTTCATATACTAATCTCACTTGATAAAAGTCGTATATACTACTAATAAAATTAGTGCTTTATACGATTAAAGTCAAGTAATACCGCAATATTCAGAGGGTTTTCTTCATTCTACCCAATGTCGGGGAATTAGAAGATCAGGCAGTAAGGTATACCATTCGGATGAAGTCAACAGGTTCGCATACGTACCGAAAGATTGGACGGATGAGTTAAGTAGCCAGCACAGGGATGAAAGGGTTCCTTCAAAGGACGCCTCCTGATCTCGCGTATGAATTGTCCCGCGCAACCCCTTTCCGAAATGCGCCGAGTGTCGATAAAGGATGTGGGTGGACTTTCGGTGCCAGGACCGCTCGGTGCATGTCGCCTAGGTAATAATCTATCAAAGTCTGGAATTTAGCTTGACCCATTGTTCCCTCGATATGTGATTTCATAACCATCGTATATACCCCATATCCAGCGTCAGTTGCCCGCCGTTGTTTGGTGTTGCCTGGTGGTTACTCGTGTTTTTTTCTGTGAGACAAGACCCTTAGCCGCGAGAGTGTTTCAGGACCCTTTGCCGGAATCGAAAAAAACGCATGAGGGGCATGCGCTCTTTCACAGACCCTTATGCGCTCTTTTCTCAAAACCCTTATGCTGAGGCGACGGTGGGAATCGAACCCACGATGGGGGTTTTGCAGGTCCTCGTCGAGTGCATTTAGGACCCTTTGCCGTAATCGCCTCAAACCCGGTGAAGGGTTTCCATTTTGCCTGCAGTGAAAAAGGCCAAGACCCTTTGCCGTCCTTGTTTCTCCCAGGCAACAAACTGACGAACCGAATTGTTGATTGGTATACATGATACTCAGGTTCGCTTCATAAGGCAAATTCCATAGATCGGAGGCTCATTAAGCCAAATGATGATCATGAGTATATTGATGGCTACTATGCCGATGGCTTTTGAGTGGATCATGGGATGCGAGGTGTATCTAGTTCATCTTCATCTTACGGAGAGGTACATGGCCGTTCTCATATCAAGCCTGGTCATCAGCTAGCTATAAAGTTGAACGAGTCACAATTGACACAAGTTGCATAAATGTCAAGCGAGGCGATCTCTATCTCAACGTACTTGAACTATGGGATTCTGAGGGAAGAATAAGTATTCAGAGATCAATAGCTCTGATTAAAGAGCTTCAGGGGGAAGATCGACTGAGAAAAGCAAATTCGATTGACGAGCACCCTCCGGTTTGGAGTCTTGGAATTAGCACTCTCGGAGTTGATACTTACCTAGCTGGACCCGACATAGCCGGACAGGTCCGAGAAGTTATGTTCCCCACAACTAAGGTCCTAAATTCAAATCAGGAGTACGATATAGAGCATCTTCGCTCACATGTGCTTACTGGTGGAGATATATTCGTCACTCGGGATCCCAAGGATTTCATCGTCCGGGGAAAGAAAGAGGCGTTGTCGAGCTTGGGGATCTGGGTATTTGAGCCTAAAAGTGCTGTTGAGTTCATCTCGGATCTTTACGGTTGGGATGTTTATTAGCATTTAGAGCATAACTAAAATCTGATCAGCTAAAATAAGCCAAGATATAATTGAAAAACATCCCTTCTTTCGCAGGAAATGGGTTGCAGATTATGCCAATCCCTCATCACAAATTCGGCCCTACAACTATAGCGAAATTAAACAACCCTAACGAGATTAGTCAGTTATTGGATGACCCCTGGTTGAAAAACCAAACAATCATCATCAAACCAAACTGGGTATCCACAGATCCAGCGGACTTCACTGACGCAGACACACTTCGGGTACTACTAGAGGCGCTAGACTCCCCCGTTGTAGTAACAGAGTCTTACTGCTTGGCTCGTTCTATGAACATCCTCAATCAAGGATTAGGATTTACAGTTGAAGGAAAGGAAGTCAATTGGAAATGGCTTCTGAAGGGCGACGGATGGAAGTGGCTCATAGAGAATCCAGATTGGAATTGGTTCAAGAGCGGTGAACATTGGAATCAAATCATCAGGGAGGACAAAGCCTTCATCGATAAATATGGTTTCACGGATCTATTCAACGAGTTCAACGTGACATATATCAATGTTACCGAAGAAGTATGGAATGGCAGGATAGCACATCCGACAGAAGTTAAGAGGATTGTCGAATCAAAGTACAAGCCTGTTCACAACGAGAAGCTTTATAGAATGATGCCTGCAAAACTTTTCAACTTACGCAACTCGACGTTCATCAGCTTTGCAAAGATGAAAATGTACGCCAGCTATACAATTAAGAATCTTTTTGGAATGATCCCCGACCCTCTAAGACCCTACTGGCACGGACCCAAGAATAGTTCGATTGTACAAAACATCATTGATATTAATAAAATTTACCATTCTCTCTTTAATATTTTTGGAATCTGTGAAGCGATATTCAGTTTACCTATTATCCACCCTGAAGGTAAGTATGAAGGCATTTATTCAGGTCGGTACAACATATGTGAGGGCACGGGATTTGTAGCCTTTGGTAAAAACCTGGCTGCTCTCGATGCTCTTCTTCTATACCTAACCGACCCATCTATTAGGCTGATCGCCGATCTTAATAGGGGTCCGATCGATCTAGCAGAGGACGAATTAGGCTTGGTGGTTGACAAAGATGTCTTTGAAGAAGCAAAAACGAAGGTGGGTAACTGGACATCACCTTTATGAGATTTGGTTTAACTTGAACCATACCTGGACATAGGCTACAAAACATTCTCACAACATAGGTGATGTGCCAGGCAAGCTACCCGGCCGACTTGTCCGGGTGCTCCAACGCGATCTGCACGACTTGGTCTCGCGCGATATCGGGAATCCCGTTCCAGAACTGTCTGGGCTTGAGATCAGCCAATCCATCGTACACCTTCATTCTGGTATCGCTGATACCAGCGATAGAAGAGGTTCTCGCTGATGCCCTCACGGCGACAGAGCTCAACGACAGAGTGATCGCCTCGCAAGCCTTCGAGAACAATGCTTATCTTCTCTTCGGCGGAGTATTTTCTTCGGGTCTTTCGGCAGATATTGCGAACGGCTGCTTCAGCAGATGTTTTCTTCTTCATGATGAAATCTTCCAGGTTGATGGGAAAGCATATCTTAATTCCAGGCTTCAATTTGTCTCATATGTTCTGACACGGAAAAACAACACTATGAGTAACTACTCAGGCATCCGAGTCAAAGGTAATGGGTTATTGGTTACATTCGATTCTTTTAATGGCTTGATGAAGCGTTCACAATAGAAAGCATGACACCCATCCACTTTCCTACAGA
>DAOUDJ010000093.1:0-8646 GCA_034430795.1 Anaerolineales bacterium
TCTGGAGCGATTACTTTACTTGAGGCGATCCAATAATTGGAGTAAATTCTTGGTGATTCTCGCAGTAGCCCCCCAGATCACCTCCCCCTTATATGGTTTGAAGGTATAAACCGGAAAGTGTGAGTCGGATACAGAATTTTCCTGGAAGAGGGTTTCTAAGTGTGCGGGCTTCGACAACCACTCGATGGGAACACCAAATACACTTGCGACCTCTATCGGATTTAACGTCAACTTATAAGGCCAGGGAATCACCCCAACGATGGGAATGATTTGAAAATGGGTGATGGTGAGCAATGAATCGAGTCTGCCTAAAACCATGACATCCGCAGGGTCGATGCCAATTTCCTCCTGTGTTTCTCGCAGAGCAGCGCTCTCATAGTTTTCATCATCGGGTTCAATAACCCCACCCGGAAACGAAACCTGACCACGATGCTCCTCGACTTCATCCGTGCGTTTTGTGTACAGCGCGTGCCAGGAGCCATCGTGCTGATATAAGGGGATGAGCACAGCAGCCAGGCGAGCATCCCATTCAGTGCGGATACCGGGATCTTGCGAGAGAAGAACTTGCTGAAGGCGTTTTGGAAAATCATCCATAGGTTGAAAATTAGGCACGCTGGATCACGCTCCCGCAATATTCACACTGCGCACTGCCGTCCTTAAAGCGCTCGACCTGATCCGGGATTATGCTTCCTCCACACTGAGAACATTTTACGGGAAGTCTTAATCCTATCATCTCCCGTGAAATCTGAAGATCTTTTAGGTCGTGGTCAATCCGCATCTGCTCCAAATAAATTTCAATAACCGAAGCTTCGTGCGCAAATCCTTTTTCGTCAAGCTCGGATTGTATCCTGGAACCGACGGCATTCAATCTTTGGAACCTGCGGTATATCTCCAGTATGTTCAGTCCCTTTTGGATGCTGGCAAGTCCAGCCTTTGAATCCCCGGCTTCAAACCAGGCACGTCCTGCTTGAAGGAAGAGCTGAGGGGCTTGCATGAGCTTATGTTTTTCGGCTCCTTCAGCAAGGGTTTGGTACTGTTGAGCCGCTTCATGGTATTTTCCCGAATGCATAAGGTCATGGGCACGACGCAGGCGCTGGAACGCGGCTCGAGCGACGGGATTACGAGAGCGCAGTGGTTGGACTCTAAAGCGGCGAGGAAGAGGTTGTCTCCGTCGAAACGTCATTAAAGATCTCCTGTCAGAAGGTTACCTATATTCCAGCAAATCGCTTTAGCGAGAGTGTTTTCGGAGTGTAAAAAACATATAAAATAAAATCGAGAGAAGTCATGAAGTATGCATCCGCCGGGTGAAAATGAGATAGCCAGTGTGAGCGATCATGCGGTCCGTGGGGCGCAGACGTTCTGCGATCGGTTTATAGAAACGCAGCAGGATTTCGGCTACATCGGCCGAATCGAAATGTTCTTCCTCGATTCTGCTCAGAAAGACTGCAACCTGGTTGGTTGTCGGCAGGATCGTTCCCAGCACACCACCATTAGCCAGAACATCATGAATTTGAGAGAGATACAATTCTGGCTTTGGAAGATCTAGGAAAACTGCGTCAATGTCTTTTTCGACAATTCCATCTGCGATATCTTGCAGGGTGAAATCCACACGATCTATTAATCCGACACGCTCGAGATTTTGCTTGGAAAGATCCTGCATATCCTCACGGCGATCGTACGAATATACTCTCCCATGCTCTCCCACCATCCAGGCAAATGCGGTTGTTAGGGCGCCAGAGCCCGTACCTGCCTCGAGGACACGCGTTCCCGGTCCTATGGATAGGCGCAGGAGGATATAACCGATATCTTTTGGGAATATGATCTGCGACTTTCGGCGGGTGTTCCGAAGGAGATCGTGCAGGGTGGGGGGGAGGAATAAAAAGGCAGTTCCAAGATGTGTCTCGGCGAGCCGCCCCCATGGGGAGCCAATAAGATCATTGTGGAGGATAGTTCCCTTATGGGTCTGGTACTCACGATCGGCTTCGAGCCTGAAGATAGTTTGTTTATTATTTGGTAATTGAAGCATGGCTAGATCGCCAACCTCTGCGATTCGCATGGCTACAACCTCCTGGTTAAGTTGCACCTATTTTAACGGCAAATATCGTCTCCATAATCATTCCATTCGCTAATCAATCCGGCTTCAATCCTACAACGCGCAGCACTCGTGCCCGCTCTTGCACGATAATTTCAAATCTTGGGTTAAAGCCTGCCTCTTCGAGCGGGATTTTCCACTCCTCTCGCGGCTCGCCTGCCTGTCCTGTGAACCGGTAAAGCCAGGAAGCAAATCGGTCTGCGAGCGAATCTCCCGTGATTTGAACAAGGCCGACGATGATAAGTTCTCCATCAGGCTGCAGGACTCGGAATGCTTCCTTCAGCGTTGCTGGATCGACGATGTATTCACTTGGGAAAGTGGCGACGATGCCAGAGAAGTGGTTTGATTGAAATGGAAGCGCTTGTGCACGGCCCTGAGTGAGTAGCGGGGTAACACGCTTGTGAACAAGATTGCGCTGCGCCAGCTTGAGCATTTGAGTCGACGTGTCCAATCCGACGCTTCTGTGCCCTGATCGTGAGAGATCGGCAAGCAGATGTCCTGGTCCGGAACCTAGCTCAAGCAGGTCACCGATTTGCGAGGAGGGTGCTGCAGCGGACTGCCATTTCCGCCACTGTCCAATGGATGTTGTCCAGGCGACGAAGTCATATGCCCAGGCGAGGGTTGTATACAGGTGTTTGAAGAAGAAGCGCAGGAAAGAAGAGAAAAGTTTGGATGCTATTTTCCACATCCCGTTCTGTATGTGTGTAGTTCGATATTTCCTGAGGCGATGGCCGCCAGTGCACTCTGGTCGGTGAGGACAGCTAGTTCCTGCTCACGGATGCGGTTATAGCCGCTTGTCTGCTCGAGCGATTCATCAGAATAACCAGGATGGCACATGATCTCGCTCACACCGTCGGGCAGCTCTTGAAGGAGCTTGGTCAAATGGTCCAATACGGCTCCATCTCCAAAGAAGCTGGCGTAAAAGTAATCTGGATGTGGGATAGCGAGTGTCTCCAGTTGTTCTTTCGCCTGCGTTCTGCAAAAGTTGGTCACGCCGGCCGGGAAAAGAGCTAACAAATCTTCCTCAAGAATGTCAATTGGAAAAGAAGCGCGGACGCCGCAACCATATTCGACTGCAAGTTCGGTCGTTAGATTCCATAGCCCAGTACTGGCAATACCCAGGTGGTGATGACTGTCGAGATGGTCAAGTTCCGTCTCGGTTTGGAGGAAGCGCTCGATCTGTGCTTTGCACTCCATCTTGACTTCAGCGAGGTCTAACATCTCTGGGTTACTGAAGATTTGATCTTTCCCGTGAAACCACCCGTTTGCGTCGATAAGCGTGGGGACTCGATCAGGCGGTGTGAGGGGTTTCCCGCAGGTGAGATTAAGGTGGACACCGAAAGCCAGAGCGGGAGCACATTCAATTCCCCTGCGTACATCTTCGAGAGCGCCGGGCAAGTTAATCATGACGGTTGTCGTTGTGACGATTCCGTTTAGATGAGCGTCGCAGATCCCCCGGCTGACGGATGGAGTGCGCCCATAATCATCCGCGTTTACGATCAACCTGCGGTTCACGGTGTATAAAGGTCCAATCGAGCAGGGAGCACTCGGTAACGTATCGTCTTTGCATCTTCGGCTCGGATCTCCCCATCCGCCTGGATAGGTGTACCTGGAGAGCAGGTTATCTCGAGTTGCCGTGTGTGATGTTGGTGGATGGCAGGATCGTTAATGTATTCACCGCTGATTGTTCTGGGGAGTAAGGTGAGCATTTTCCAGTGCGTCGGAGCATGCCCATAAACGAAGGTGAGTAAACCGTCCGTTGGATCTGCATCGGGCGCCATGTTGAACATACCGCCGGTTACGGGGCAGTTCCCTACCGACACCAGGGACACAAGCCCTTCATACTCGCCATCATCCCAGCGGATATGCATTTCATATTCCGGCTTTGCCGCGATCGCTCGCAACGCGGCGACCAGGTAGCGGATAACGCCCCGCAGCCAAGTCATGCGAATGTTATAAAGCGTCACAACGGGCTCTAATCCAACCGCGGAGTTGTTATCAAATAACCAGTCATTCACCTGGCCCAGGTCAATCCGGCGCGTCTTTTGCCCGAGGACTGCCTGAAGAGAGCCCGCGATATCCAGCGGAAGTCCTAAATTCGTTATGAGATCATTTGCTGTCCCCAGCGGGATGATGCCGAGAGGGCCAAGCACACCGTCGGGATTGGCGCGGTAGAGGCCGTTAATAACCTCGCCAATCGTTCCATCTCCTCCGGCAGCGATAATCGGATCTCTTCCCTCTCGTGAAGCTTGTTCCGCAAGTTCGATTGCATGCCCTGGTCTCTGAGTCTGCACGATCTCACAGTCGAGGGATAAATGATTGAGTGCAGCGATGATCTCTGGCACCCGTTTTCCAGCTTTCCATCGATTAGAGTACGGATTGAGAATGACTATTCCAGACATCTTTACCTACCTTAAGTAATTAACGAAGAAGGAAGCAAGCCCCAGGAAAAGTGCAAATCCCACACTGTCTGTGACTGCTGTAACGAGCACAGTTGATGCGAGGGCAGGGTCTGACCCCAGCCATCGCAGGATAAGCGGCACGAGCGTCCCAACAACTGTGGCGATGATCATATTTCCGACAAGAGCGAGGCCGAGGATTAAACCCAGGAATTTATTCCCCGTCCATAGGTAGACTCCGACGGCAGCTGCAGCGCCGACGAAGAGACCTTGAAGTAGGCCTACTGCGGCTTCTTTTACCAGCGTTCGCCAGGCATCGCGTGGTTCGATCTCGTCTAGTGCTATGGCGCGGACGATGATTGCCAGCGTTTGTGTGGCCGTATTCCCACCTAATCCAGCGACGACAGATTGAAACGCCGCCAGCAATGCAACCTGGGCGATAATCGTTTCAAATTGGGAGATAACCCAGGAGGCGAAGAGCGCAGTGATGCCGCTCACATATAGCCAGGGTAGCCTCCTTCGAACGGAGATACCAACCGGGCTGTCAAAGGAAAGATCTGAATCGGGGACGTTCGCAAGACGGTAAATATCCTCGGTTGCCTCGTCTTCGATAACGTCCATCAAGTCATCGTAGGTGATCACGCCGCGGAGAGCGCCGTCGTCGTCAACGACAGGCATCGCAGCCAAGTCGTAGCGAATCATAAGGCGGGCGACGTCTTCCTGGTCAAGATCTGTTTTAACGGAAATCACATCGGGGTCCATGATCTCATTGATCTTACGATTCAGGTCAGCGATCACTAGATCACGCAGCCCCACGACTCCGATCAATTTTGTATTTTGTTCGACAACATATAAATAGTAAGGGGTGTCGGATCCCAATGTTGAATCGCGTAAATACTCGATTGCCTTAGCCGCTGTAATTCCCGGGTCTAGCGTGAGGAGATGGGTGGTCATAAGACCACCGGCGGTCTCGTCGGGGAAAACGAGCAGAGGAATTACGTCTTCGGATTCCTCCATCTCCGCCAGCGCCTCTGCGGCGAGTTTGGGAGGCAGGTCACCCAAGACATCTGCCGCTTCATCAGGTTCCATCGCATCGAGGATGTCTGCGAGGAAGGGCGTCGAAAGCGACTCGGCGACGTCGGCTGCTTCCTCATCGTCGAGTTCCTCGAGCAGGTCGGCAGTGTCGTTGATGTCAAGTCGGGGGAGGATTGCGGCCTGGTCCTGATCGTCGAGATCAGCGAAAGCATCAGCTCGATCTACAGGGTGTAGATCGGTGAGCGCGGCGATTGCTTCCTCAACGCGGTTTGCTTCGAGGGCTGTTCGAATCGCTTCTATCGTGGTGTCGATCAAGGAAGGTTCCACGCATGCTCCCTGGAGGATTGATCTTTCCCCTTGACCCTGGCTTCAGCTGTTCCAGAGGTTTTGGGACATAACCCCCTTAGGATCGCGTGGAGTCCGTGGCGAACTCTAGAGAGGCATCAAACCTTGGGTTATTTGGGAAATGAATTTTTTCAAGATACTTTTCATTTCAGTATTCGGGAATCTGCACTTCCGATACCATGTAGATTCTGTTGTATCCGGTGGATCGGTAATGGTGGCTCCCTACATGACGGGATTGTAGCATTCTAGCGGACGGTCGTCAAAAGAGAGGGGGCTAGTCATTGCTCACCGCTGGTTTAACAGGCTCTCCTCATAATTAAATTGGTGCCCAGGGGAGTTTGTGCTGCGTTCCTCCGCCCGGAGCTGAACCTCCGGGCTCAGTATATAACTAACCTCCCGCAGGATAGAAAAACCTGCGGGAGGTTTAAGCGTATATCTGATCATAGTTGGGAAAGGATCCTCCCACGTGTCATTTCGCGGAGCAAAGTGACGAGAAATCCCTGAAACGACACAATAAACCGTGGGAGATTCGAAGGAAGGGGAAACCCTTCGTTTCCAGAGATGGAGCTAGCAGGAGGGACATCATAGGGATTTCTCGCTTCGCTCGAAATGACATCTATTAGTAAAGAGCCATTCCCGGTTTTGTCATTGTGCATGAGTTGAGAAAAAACCATCAGGTCATAGGAAGCTGTGCGTTCAGAACGCCGCATTCTGGAGTGCGCAAGCTCTGCTTGCGGGTTCGGGCAAAGCATTATTTCAAGAATCTCCCGCCTTCACACTCACTTCAAGCATAGAAATGGAGCCTGCTCTTTAAGGACAGGCCAGGTCTGGGCTCAGACAACTAATTCCAGAAAATAGTAGCTGGACCACCTGAATGTATACAAGTTTAAATAGATTTTGGAGAAGAATCTGAATTCTTTATATGTGAACTATGGCAATCAGCGTCTGCGGCGGCTTGAACCAGAAACTCGCAACACCCAATACAACAATTGGAGGAGCGCTGTAACTAGAGAGGCGACATACGTAAACGCCGCGGCTCTTAATACCGCGTTAACGCCATCCTGATCTTGTTGGGTTTGGATCAGCCCGGATTCTGAAAGGAGAGTTTTTGCTCGCGACGAGGCGTTAAGCTCAACGGGCAGCGTGGCGAGGGCAAAGAGCGCACTAGTACCAAACGCCGCGACGCCAAGCCAGGCAATATTCGTAGCTTGCAGCATCAATCCGATGATGATCAGAATCCAACCAAGAGAAGAACCGATATTAACGACGGGAACGAGTGCAGATCGCAATTTGAGGGGGTAATAATCCACGTGGTCCTGCATTGCATGCCCGAGTTCGTGGGCGGAGATAGCCATCGCAGAGATGGAAGCCGGTTCATATACACCGCGAGAAAGGTATAAAGTCTTGCTGCGAGGGTCATAATGATCGGTCAAGCTGCCGCCAGTAGGTTCTATACGCAAGTTGTACAAGCTGCCGTATTGGATCAAGCGACTAGCAGTTGCCGCGCCACTCATGTGGGCGCTATTTTCTATCCGGCTCCACTTCTTGTAGGTTGACGAAACCCACCACTGAGCGAACATCATCAGCAGGAACGCTGGAGCCATTATGAACAGGTATATTGGATCGAAGTACATCTAAACCACCTGATGAAGCGGATGATTATTCTGTGAGCAACTCGATTGCTTTCTCGAGCTGGGGATCAATGCCGGCTTCGAAGTCCTCATCTGTGTAAGGGACCTCATAATCAGGCTCTAATCCCTCCCCGGCGATCTGTCTTCCCTCTGGGGTATACCAGCGAGCGACAGTCACGCGCACTGCGCCCTCTTCTCCCTGAAGGGCAATCCAGTTCTGCACCGAGCCTTTCCCGAACGTCGTCTCGCCTACGATCAAACCACGTCCGTAATCTTGGATTGCACCTGCAACGATTTCCGAGGCGGAAGCGGAGCCACCGTTCACCAGGATGATGAGAGGTAAATCGGTCGCCAGACCATCCCCAAAGGATTCATAGACCTCTTCGCTGCCATCGCCGAATCTCTCCGTCATAATCAAATCATCTTCAATAAACTCTGAAGCCACTTCGATCGCTGTGAGTAGGAATCCGCCGCCATTGCCTCTTAAATCGAGAATTAGCCCATTTAGGTTAGTTTGGCGTAAATCACGGATTGTGCTCCGTAGATCATCTGAAGTGTCGTTGGAGAAAGTGAAGAGTTGGATATAGCCGATGTCCCCTTCGAGCATCTCGCTCTCAATGCTGGGAATCAGGATTTTCGCTCTGATAATCTCATACTCAAGGAGTTCGGTTTCTCCCTCGCGCCTGATGGTCAAGCGAACCGTCGTCCCCGCGGGACCAAGGACACTGCGTATCACGATATTGGCATCGATTCCGGTTACGTCTTCACCGTCGACGGCGACTACTTCATCCCCGGGTTCCAGTCCGGCTTCTTCTGCCGGAGAGCCGGGCATGGGCGAAACAATCGTTAGGAATTCCGTATTCGTGTCCACCCAGGCTCCGATCCCTTCGTAAGAGCCTTGGAGAGGGATATTCGATTGTTGGTAGGTAACTGGGTCCATGTAAGATGTGTGGGGATCGCCCAGGGCGTCCAACGCCCCGGAAATTGCTCCTCTCATGAGAGCGACGTCGTCAACTGGCTGGTCAACATATTCCTCATGTACGATGTCCCACGCCTGCCAGAAAGGAGCGAATAACTCGTCGGAGCCTTCCGGTGGTTCTGACGTGTAGGTTTTTGTTTCCACCACCAGCGAAGATTCCTCGAG
>DAOUDJ010000094.1:0-2544 GCA_034430795.1 Anaerolineales bacterium
GTTAGAGCGCGGGCCAGAGTGGATGGAGCGTCGCCTCAATGCTACGGAGAGGTTGAGTGCGGAGGATGCGCGCGAAATCTCCAGTGAAGTACATAGCGCTTGGTGGCCGCTAGAGGGCACTTCGCCATACGAGGATGGTCTGAACGCCTACGCCGCCGCATTGGAGAAAGATGAGTAAGTTTGGGAACATACCTCAGCGTGTGGATGGAATTTTCTTTCATTCAAAAAAAGAAGCAAGGCATTATAAGGTTCTCAAGGCCATGCAACAGGCCGGCATCATTCGGGATCTCGAAACGCAGCCCAAGTTCAAGCTGGATATCAATGGAGTCCACATCTGCAATTATTTCGCGGACTTCAAATACTTCGACAATGAGCTGGATCGGGAAGTGATCGTTGACGTGAAGGGGGTCAAAACCCAGGTCTATAAACTCAAGAAGCGTTTGATGCTCGCAATTCACGATATTGAGGTTGAGGAAATCTAGCCCAACCTCACAGTGAGGAGTACCGAAAATGAAGCAATGGATTGACCTGATGCGGTGGCACGGGATACTTCCCATCGCTGCTGTATGGCTGGGATTGAAGCTGGGCGACCTGAGTATTTGGATAAACGATGTGGGCGACCGTCTTGTCGAATGGGGTCGGAGCCGATGATTGACCCACTAGAGCAGGAGAGAGTGAATGAGCGTCCCTGATTGCAAGTGTTCCGTATGCGGAAGATGGTTGGTCGGTTATGTGCCTAAAGGTGGGGATGGCTCACTACTTCATGCGCCAAGACACAAGCGGACTAACGTAGATCGTAGCCCAAAGCCCGTTGGGTTAGGGTACGAAAGAGTGACTTGTGATGGAAGCAATCGAGCAGGAGAGAGTGATGAGTGACAAACTGAGTGATAGGCCCGATCTATTGAGCCACGATTCGCCACATTTCGATGGCGAGCAGTATGTTTATGATGCCGCCGAAATCAAAGAGGCGATTGACTGGGCGGACGCCCTCGAAGCAAGGCTCTCCAAGATGGAGCGAGATTTGGCTATTCTATATATTTTCTATGGTGAAGATATTGTAGAGCGATTGAGCGCGAAAGGCACACTTGGGGCAGCTAACCTCAAAGCCTTGCAGCAAGAGCGCCAAGAGGCCCTAGCAGGAGAGAGACGATGAGTGAACCTTATGAACGAGTGAAGGAAATCAGAGAGCGGCACGGCGGGAAAGAATGGTGGCCGACCTATCGCGAAGACCCCGATTGGGGACCGACACCTGATGGTCTAACTGAGAACGACGCGCTGGACGCTGTAATGGAGGCGCTCAATCAAGAAGGTGTTGATGCTTGGAGCGGGGATGGGACAGGCATTGTTGCGCAGATGTTGCACCAGCAATACTCGAAGCGGAAAGCCCTCGAAGCAAGGCTCTCCAAGATGGAGGAGCTAGAGTCCGAGCGAGACATGCTTCGCACCGTTCTGGACGATACGGACAAAGCCGAATTGCTTGAGGGACTAGAGCAATCCACCAAAGAAGCACTCACCTTGCGCGAGCGGGTGGAGGGGTTGGAGAAGATAATCGCTGACGAACGAGCGTGTGAGGAGTGTTGGGAAGGCAAGGCGTGTGGCTCAGATTGTCACATGCTCGACGTAGTGGCCCTCGCAGAGGATGATCTCGACAAGCTCACCACCCAACAGAAGCCCACCGAGGAAGCGATGGAGGAAGCATGAATGACACAATAATCGCTCTCACGGCTCTATGGATAATCGTCCTAATTCTTATGGAGCTATCACACAGGAAACTAAATCGTAGACGAATGCAGTTGAAAAACGCCTTTGCTGAGGCGTTCACTGAATGGGCCGAGTCGTGTGATTGGCTCGGCTACGATGAAATACCGGCGACGATGTATTTTGATTTGGTTGCTCGTCTTGCCACCGCAGAGGAGGAAGCATGAGCAACCAAGAGTTGGCAAAGATAGTCGCCCATCTCTGGGCCATGTTGGCCGGGGCATATATTGGGACGGTTCTAGCCCATGCCATTTTCTATATCCCCTGAAAGAGGAGGAAGCATGAGACTACCGATTAGATACCGTGTACGCTGGTGGATGTTCAGGGACCGCGTCAGATCGCTTGTTTCTATCCGAAACGCCCCCTAACGCGTGCACGAGCCGCTTAGGTTATCTATCAAGTCAGAGGCAAAACGTATCGGCTACGGGCCGCTGGCCGAAAAGCTCGGTGTCAGCAAGGGAGCGCTCTGGAAATTCTGCAACACGGATTATGTGCCGCAGAGCGAGGAGATTCGCCGCAAACTCGGAATCCCCGAACCAGAACTCATCCCTCAGTACCGCAACCCCCTCGGTCGATTCGTGAAGCGCTGACCACAAAAAAGCCCCGACCGGAACCACCGTTCGATCGGGGCTTTAGGAAGAGCAATATGCGCTAGAGCGCTGTTGCTCCCCAACATTCTACATCAGAGCGATACGATTATCCATCGTTGGCCGCAATGCGGGCCGCGTTGGCATATCCTTCTTTCTTGGCGCTGATGTATCCCTTCTGGCTGAAGAGCCAGTTGAC
>DAOUDJ010000095.1:0-48808 GCA_034430795.1 Anaerolineales bacterium
AACGGAAACGCTCTCGATGATTCTCACAGATGCCGTCAACCTTTACGGGCAGGATGATATGCTGCCCGAGAGCAGCGAGATGGTTCATGAACTGAACCAAATCGCGAGCAGACTCACAGGAAGAGATTAAGGGGTGTTATACGGATGGATAGTGGCATGAAGAACCCTGCCCTAGACCGACTTATAGAACTATCGAAAGCGACCTCGCGGAGCGCTGTTCAACTCGTTCTCGGGAGAGATCCCACCTCATCAATGATCCGTCTTTTCCTTACGGGTACTTTCTTCACATTGTATTGGTTAGTGCTGATCGTCGCCTTCGACTTTCCTGGCCAAATCCCGTTCCTTTTGCTCCAGTCACTCCCCCCTCTCCTTTATCCCATTCTCAACATCATAAGCACTTTCCTAAACCCACATGTCTTACTTTATCTCATTCCAGTCCTGTTCGCTCTCAGCGTCGGGATCATCATAAGCAGCCGATATCTGGCCGACCTTTTTGAGCTTGAATCGCTCTGGATCGCTATCCGATATCTTCTCGCTTCCTTCTTTGGATGGAACTACCCTCGCTTGAAGATCGATCGCGGGAATGTAGATCAGCTCAACCCCACCAACCCGATCAAGCGAATTGGCGGACCCGGATTCATCCAGACTCATCTTGGATTCGCGGCAACATCAGAGACCATCGACGGCACACCTAAAGTTTACGGTCTCGCGGTTGACGAGATCGATCCAGCCCAACCCGAGGCTGATTCATCAAGTCCAACTCAAGCGCGTTCCACGTACTTCATCCAGGGATTTGAACGTTTGCGAGAAGTCGTTGATCTGCGGGATCGCTTGGTGAAAGTCGATGAAATCCGCGCCGTGACCCGCGATGGGGTTCTGGCATATGCGCGTGAATCACAGATGCTCTTCCGAGTCTACAGTGCGGATAAAGAACGGAGCTTAAAATCTCCCTATCCCTTCACCGAGGAGAGCGTTCGCCGCCTTGTCTACGGCCAACCGGTTGTGGAAGGCAAGACACGCAGCCCGGACCAGGCACTGGCGTATGTCCTTCGTCACGAGATGATTGATTTCATCGCTCACTATACACTTGAAGAATTCCTCGCCCTGCAGCCTTATCGGACGACGGAGAAACAACACACCGAACAGGGAACAGTTGTTGAAAGTATCCAAAACGTCCACATCCCTCGCCGGGAATTGACCGAGCATTTCCACACCGAGGTATTGAGGGAACGGTTGCGAAAGCAAGGCTTAGAGCTTGTTTGGGTAGGGGTTGGAACCTGGGAGATCCCGGTGAGAATTCAGGAAGATGCGGGTGGGCAATTCGGTCCGGGTCATACACTGATGACAACCTGGCGTGATCACCAACGCGTACAATTATATAGATCCCCCGAGTACCTCGAACGCCAACGGACTCTCCGCTACCGGGAAGTCACCTCAGAACTTGTTCAATCCTGGATCCAGACCTGGCGCTATGGTGACCTACCTGTGGAGCACCGCAGCTACGAACTCCTGGCAAGGATCTTCAACCAATTCCAACGAATGGAGAAGCGCCTGGAGAACGATGCTGACCGCGAATGTAAACAGGAGCTCCTACATGCCTTAGCGCACATTCAAGGGGTGCTTGAACCAAAGATCCTGGGAGACGATGCTTGATGAGCGAGACTCCAACGAACGAAGGACCAGTTCTTGTGATCGGCTCCGCCGGACTGGAACTCGTTGGTCGAGCAGAAATCAACCTTAAAAAAGGAATATCCAACCCCGGCAAGCTGCGCGTATCAATGGGAGGTGTGGCCCGCAACGTCGCCGAGAACCTCGCTCGTCTTGGTACCGATGTGATCTTGATCACCGCAGTGGGCGCCGACGAACAGGGAAGCCAGCTCCTGGAGCAAACAGCAGCCGCGGGGGTAAATGTCGAGCACTGCCTGGTCGTCCAAGATCAGAACACAGGGACCTATCTGGCGATCCTCGACCCGGATGGGAATCTCCATTTAGGCATGGATGACATGCGCGTGACTGCAGCCATCCATTCGGAACATTTACGGGAACGCCGAGAGCTGTTTAAGCAAGCGTCTGCAGTCTTCATCGATGCTAATCTCCCCGAGAAAACACTTCGAACGGCTATCTCGATAGCCCACCGCTCGCGAGTACCTCTTGCCGCAGACACGACCTCTGTCAACCTTGCACCTGTCCTCGCTCCCTACCTCGATCGTCTTTGGTTGATAACGGCGAACGAGGCCGAGGCAGAGGCTCTCTGCCCTATCCCTGTCCCGCATGCAGACCAAAACAGCGCGCTCGACGCTGCCCGGCATCTGGTTGCGGAAGGCGTCGATATTGCCCTGATCACAATGGCGGAGTTCGGCGTCGGCTATGCGACCGCAGACAGCAGCGGCCATGTACCTGCGTTAAAAACCGAGATTACGGATCCCACAGGGGCGGGTGATGCTCTCTCTGCGGCAGTGATCTTCGCGTTGCTGAACGAGATACCACTGGATGAAGCCATTCGCCTCGGGGTTTCCGCAGCCACCCTCGCCCTGCGCTCACCCGGGACGGTCTCTGCTGAGTTGTCTCTCGAACGACTTTACGATGAGCTAAGATAATGTCGCCAGTACCGGATTGGATTACGTTTCAACCCGAAGTCTCAGACGCCCGCGCCGAAGGCAAGGCGATCGTGGCGCTTGAATCAACCGTGATCACTCACGGACTCCCGCGACCGGTCAATTTTGAGCTCGCCAGACAGATGGAGAAGGAAGTTCGCCAAGTTGGGGCGGTGCCAGCCACAATTGCGCTGTTGAAGGGCAAAGTTCACATCGGTTTATCCGAAAAAGATCTGGAGCGGCTTGCTCTGGATACCGATAGCGTAAAAATCAGCGTACGTGACATTGGTCTCGCACGGGCATCGCGCTACAGTGGCGGCACGACTGTAGCAGCGACGATGTTCTTGGCAAATAAAGCCGGGATCCCGGTGTTTGCGACAGGCGGGATCGGTGGAGTCCACCTCGGATCAAGTGGAGATATTTCGGCTGACTTATCCGAACTTGCTCGTACACCTGTCGCAGTGGTCTGCTCAGGTGCGAAATCGATCCTGGATCTACCCAGAACACTCGAGTGGCTGGAGACCTTTAGCGTGCCTGTCATCGGCTGGCAAACAGATACATTCCCAGCTTTTTTCACAAGAGAGAGCGACTTGCCGATCCACGTTCGGGTGGACACAGTCGGTGAGATCGCAGCCATGATGCGGACGATCTGGGAAACACAAATTTCAGGCATCCTAATCTGTGTCCCCTGCCCTGAAAGTGCAGCGATCCCAGCTATGCGATTAAACTCAGCGCTGAAACAAGCTGAGCAGGAAGCTCAAGAACAAGCGATCCGCGGAAAAAATCTTACGCCATTCCTTCTATCTCGCCTGGCGGAGATCACAGAAGGCGCAACCCTGCACGCGAACCTGGCGCTTCTCCGCAATAATGCACATATCGCCGCCGAGATCGCCAAAGCCTTATTATTGATTCAATAGGGTGATCCGTAGGAAATCCTGCAGGATCAGAAAGAGCCTGCGCTTTAAGGTTCACTCGTTAAACCTCCCGCAGGTTCTAAACCTGCGGGAGGTTAGCGATGCCGACACACGGGTCGTTCGCTACGATTTAATAATGAAGTGGTCTGGATTAAATCCCGATACGCCGGGATTCGCCTTAGCTGGGTTTATAGCTTAATTAAGTTCCGCGCAAATCCACTTAGTCTCCCACGTAATTTGCAAGAGGACCAATAATTATACTTATTGCCTATCTGTTGGTTATACACCAAGAGATAAAGTTTTGCCGAGCAGCATAAGGAAGCGCAGGCTATCTTTCACCCTTACGCAGGCGCACATCGATCGCCTGCACGCCACTTCCCACATCCTGAACGCGGAGAGGGTTAATTTCAAGCTCTGCTACTTGAGGGTTCTCGAGCGCAAACTGACTGATTCGCAGAAGGCTCTCAATCACCGCTTCACGATCTACAGCTGGAGTGCTTCGATAGCCTCGCAAGCGTCGACCCGCCCATGTCTTATCGACCATTACTTCCGCCTCGGTGCGGCTCAGCGGAGCGAGGGCGAAAGATACATCCTCCAACAGCTCGACCTCCGTCCCCCCGGCACCGAACATCAATAGAGGTCCGAATTGTAGGTCGCGCACAAAACCGACGATCACATCCTGCCCTCGCGCGACATAAGCCTGCACCATAACTCCCTGCACCGCTACTCGCGGAACCGAACTACGCACACGGCGCAAGACGGAACGATAGGCTTCCTGCACTTCAGGGACATCTTTTATATCCAATGAAACTGCTCCAGCATCAGATTTGTGGGTGAGGTCATATGAATCCGCTTTAATTGCCACGGGAAAACCTATCTCCTCGGCGGCACTCGCGGCAGCCTCAGCGCTGGTTACCTCGCGGTGTTTTGGGATATGTATCCCATACGCGTTTACGATTCTCGCGGCGATATCCGCGGTCACGAACCCATCCGTCCCGACGCTTGCTTCCTTCAAGATAGACTCCACATCTGCCTGCTTAACATCGTCGAACACAACCACTTTTTCAGGTGGTTTTTTAAGCTGGGTTGAGCGTTCGTAGAGCACGCGCAACGCAGAGGCTGCACGCTCTGGGAATCGATAATCGGGAATGCGCGCTCCCCTGAAGAGCCGGGCGGCATGAGCGATAAGTTCCTCGCCCATTAACGCGATCAATATAGGTTTCGTCGCCGACTGGATCACCGGAATGATTGCGCCTGCGACTTCCGCTGCGGTCGTCACGGGTGGCGGGGGCAGGATCACGATGATTCCATCTACCCCCTCATCCGCCAGCAGTAGGCGCAAACTGTCTGCGTACTCACGCGGCCCTGCCCCCGCCAGCATGTCGACAGGATTGTTCAAGCTGGCCGCTTTTGGAAGAAACACACCCAATTTCTCCCTGGTTTGCTCCGTAAGCTTGGCCAGCCTTAAACCGTTATCATCCAACGCATCCACGGCGATAACGCCCGGTCCGCCCGCGTTGGTGAGCACAGCCATGTTTGGACCCAAAGGCGGTTGACACCATGCCAGCGCTCTCGCCCAGTCGAACATCTCTTCACTGTGCCGGGCTCTGATCACTCCTGCCTTACGAAAGGCCGCGTCGAAGGCGACATCACGTCCGGCAAGCGCCCCGGTGTGAGACACTACCGCTGCACGTCCCCCCTCGGAGCGTCCGACTTTGATCGCAACGACCGGCACATCCCTTGTAACCTTCCTCGCTTGCACAATGAAATTCTCTCCATCTCCAACTCCCTCAAGATACATGGCGACAACGCGTGTGTTCGGGTCCGCTGCGGTCGGCGGCAGCAGATCTCCCTCATTTAAATCCATTTGGTTGCCCAAACTCAATAATCGGGACAACCCAAATCCTTGACCACGCGCCCAGTCGATCACCGCTTCGCAAATGGCTCCCGAGTGTGACAGAAAGGCGATATCGCCCTTAATAGGACCGGGAAGTGGCAGGAAACTCGTATCAATCGGAAGATGAGTATCCAGATAGCCAATACAGTTCGGCCCCAAAACACGGATGCCGTAAGACCGGGCTATCTCCATGCACTGCTGCTCGAGACGAATTCCTTCCTCGCCGGTTTCACTGAACCCGCCTGAGCCTACGATCGCAAAGCCAATCCCCCTCCTGCCGCAGGCTTCCAACACCTCTGGCACCGACTGTGCTGGGATCATGATCACAGCCAGGTCCACCGGATCGGGAACGCTCCCCACATCAGGATATAGCGGTCGGTCAAAAAGGTTTCCGCCGCCGGGGTTCACAAAGTGAATCGCACCGGGGTATCCTGAAACAACCAGATTGCGGGCGACTCCATAGCCCAATTTGCTGGGATTCTGGGAGGCGCCGATAACTGCAACCCCTCGGGGAGATAAGAGACCTTCAAACATTTATTGACTCCATTCGTTCACTGAAGGTGGAATTCCACGCACAATCTTAGCAGAACTCATCGGCAAGGGCACGTTTGCTATGAACATCCTCAATCTGCACCCATGTTATAATCGCCTCATCTAAAAGAAGTGGTGGATTCGGAGGCTTGGTGGATGGTTGAAGTCGAGATCGACAGCATTCGGGTTAGCTTGATGTCTCAACAGCGGATCGTTATCCTGAAGGAGCGAAATTCTGAGCGATTCCTGCCCATCTGGATCGGCCCCTACGAAGCTGAAGCAATCACGCTCAGCCTGCAGGAAGTAGAAGTCACCCGACCTTTAACGCATGATCTGCTTCGCAACATCTTGCAAGAACTTGGCGCTGAAATAACCCAAGTTAATATCACCGAACTCCGTGATGATGTATTTTACGCCCGCATCATCCTCACTATTGACGGTCGCGAAATGTCAATCGATTCGCGCCCTTCAGACGCCATCGCCCTCGCAGTTCGCGCTCATGTTCCCGTTTTCATCGCTGAAGACGTCATGAACGAAGCCGCATCTGTTCCCGAAGAAGATATCGAAGGGGAAGAGATCGAAGGGGAACCCGACGAACGCCTGGACGTTTTTAAGGATTTCGTAGAGACACTTAATCTCGATGACCTCGAAACCACTGAAGATGACAATAAGGAATAAGCGATTTTAGGTGCGCTCGGGTCTGCTCTTCCCTACTTCGCATCTAGCGGTAGAGCGTGACCGGTAACCCTCCATGATGCACACGAGTAATTGCTAAATACTATGAGTGATCAACCACAACCTCCCCGGAGCATTCCTTCATCAGGCGACGGTCGTCCGACTCAGGAGATGCCGCATGACCGCCAGGCAGAAGAAGCTTTGCTTGGATCCGTGTTGGTTAACCCGGAGGTTTATTTCGACGTCGCACACTTCCTCTCAACTGAAGATTTCTTCCTACATCGCAACCAATGGATCTGGGAAGCGTTCACCAGCCTGCAAGAACAGCGCCTCCCGGTCGACATCCTTACAGCATCCGAGGAGTTGGAACGCCAGGGACGCCTGGACGAGGTTGGGGGTCCAGCTTATCTGACAACGTTGATTAACAATGTTCCATCGTCCTTGCACGCCGAGGCATACGCGCGTGTGGTAGAAGAGACCGCCACCCGGCGCCGGCTCCTGGGTGCCGCTGCTCAAATTGCGCGTCTTGCGTATCAAAGCGGGACGACTATTGAGGACGTCGTTAACGAATCAGAGCAGTCAATTTTCGGTGTGAGCGAGCGCCGTCTCACGCATCATTTACAGCCGATCAAACGCGTTCTTAGTGAATATTACGACCGCATTGATTACCTTGCCCGACACCAGGATGAAACAATCGGCGTGCCGACCGGTTTCATTGACCTGGATCGCCTTCTAGGCGGCATGCAGGCGAGCGACCTGTTGATCATCGCCGGCCGACCGGGCCAAGGGAAATCAGGTTTCTGCATATCGGCTGCGAAGAACGCCAGCCAGATCCATAAGAAACATGTTGCTTTATTCTCACTGGAAATGTCAAACGAGCAGCTCGTTCAGCGATTGCTATCCCAGGAAACCGCGATCGACTCGCAGCGCTTGCGTCTGGCAAACCTGCACGATGACGAATGGCCGCTCTTTACGCAAGCTGTCAGCGCTCTGAGCGACACACATATTTATCTGGACGATACCCCGGCCATAACCCCTCTGCAGTTGAGGACCAAGTGCCGCAGGTTGCATATGGAAATCGGGCTAGACCTGATTATCGTGGATTACCTTCAGTTGATGACGGGAGATTCCAAGATTGATAACCGCGTTCAGGAGGTCTCCTACATCTCACGGAACCTGAAAGGTCTGGCACGTGAGCTAAACGTGCCCGTACTGGCGGCCGCACAATTATCACGGGCTGTAGAATCCCGGCGTCCACCTCGCCCAATTCTTTCCGATCTGCGCGAATCAGGGAGCCTCGAGCAGGACGCCGACGTTGTGATGTTCATATACCGTCCCGATCAATACGAGGAAGACACGTTAAAACAGAACATCGCCGAAATTATCGTTGCCAAGCATCGTAACGGACCCGTCGGGAGTGTGGAGCTCGTTTTCCGCCAGTCGCTGGCGAAGTTCGAGAACGCGGCTACCCGCCAGGTCGATCCGGCCGCTGGCATGTGAGTGCGCAGGGTCATCCCTTGCCCTAAAAACGATCACGATGAACAAAACCGAAAGTTTCGCCGGGTTTCCAGAGGGGAAACTCCCCCTCACCCCTATTCCCAACGCCTTCTTTAGCGAGCTCCTGCCGAGGATCGATCACCTCGGTGAGTTCAAGGTTACCATCTACGCTTTCTGGGCTCTAACTCAGAAGGAAGGTCGTTTTCGGTATATCAGCATGGAGGAGATGGCTGCCGATCAACTGCTGATGGAGGGGTTAAAAGCCGAGAACATGACACCACTCGAGACGTTGATCGACGCATTGGAACGGGCAGTCGCTCGCGGAACATTCCTGAAGGTGCAAGTCGAATTCGATCAGGGACGGGACAGCTATTTCTTTCTCAACAGCCCCAAAGGGCGCGCAGCGGTCGATTCAATAGAAGCAGGGGATTGGCAGCCCACCGGGGATCCAGAAGCCCCTATCTCTCTAGCACTCGAGCGGCCCAACATCTATACTCTTTATGAACAGAACATCGGCCCGCTGACTCCGATGATCGCCGAGCAGCTGCGCGAGGCAGAAAACGAGTATCCGGCCGATTGGATCGAAGACGCCGTTCGCATCGCGGTGACGAACAACGTCCGTAAGTGGCGTTATATCGAAGCGATCCTGGAAGATTGGCACAACAGAGGCAAGGATGAGCGAAAAGATCGAGGAGACACTGAAAAGGCTCGCCGCCGCTACGTCGAAGGAGACTTCGCCAAGTACGGGGACACCTAGGCAGGAACATGTCACCATGAATTCCTCACAGCCAAAGCACTTGATAGGTGACCCGGATTGCCCTCACTGCCAGGGCCAGGGTTATTTACGCGCAGACCTCCCCATCGATCATCCGGATTTTGGCCGCCTCCAGATTTGCACTTGCAGACAGGCGGATGTACGAGAGCGAATGCACGCACGGTTGTTTCACCTGAGTCAACTCGATGAGCTCCAGCACCTCACTTTCGATTCTTTCAACCAGCATGGCCGCGTGGGGCTTGGTCCTCGGCAGCAGGAATCGATTGAGAGGGCATTCAACCAGGCACATACATTCTCAGAGCAGGTGAAAGGATGGCTTCTTATCCAGGGCGGGTACGGATGTGGGAAGACACATCTGGCCGCAGCGGTCGCCAACAACGCTGTGGGGATCGGCATCCCTACGCTCTTCATGACGGTACCTGATCTGCTCGATCAACTTCGTTTTGCCTACTCAGATAAGGAAGTCACATTTGAAGACCGCTTCGAACAAATCCGCTCGGCTCCGCTTCTTATCCTGGACGATTTCGGGACACAAAGCGCAACGCCTTGGGCGCGGGAGAAACTCTTCCAGATTTTAAACTTCCGCTATATCAACCAGCTGCCGTTGGTCGTGACGACGAATCTCGCTTTAGAGGAAATTGAGGGTCGTATGCGATCACGCCTCTCCGATCCGGAAATTGTCACCTACGTGCGGATTCACGCTTCAGATTATCGCCGTCCGGTCGACGATACTGGCCAACATGAACTCTCGTCTCTCTTCCTTCACCGTCACCAGACTTTCGGCACATTCAGCTTGAGGGAAGACGAGAAACTCCCCGCGAAGGATTTAAAGACCCTCGATGGCGCTTTCAAAACCGCTCAAACTTTCGCCGAGGATCCTAAAGGGTGGTTGATCCTCATGGGAACCTACGGAAGCGGGAAAACACATCTGGCGGCAGCCATCGCTAACTACCACGCCAGTCAGGGGTTGCCGGTTATTTTCGTGGTCGTACCGGATATGCTCGATCACCTGCGGGCGACCTTCAACCCGGCCAGTGATACATCCTACGATCGACGCTTCGAGGAGATTCGTACAACCCCACTCCTCGTGCTCGACGATCTTGGCTCGCAAGCGACGAAGCCATGGGTGCAGGAAAAGCTCTATCAGCTTTACAATTACCGCTACAACGCAGAGCTTCCAACGGTGATCACCACAGCAGACGCGCTCGAGGAGATCGACCCTCGCTTACGGGCGCGGTTGATGGACCGTCGTCTTGTGAAAATCGCTCCGATCACGGTGCCATCCTTTAAAGGCAAAACCAAGCGCCGCCGTCCGAAGCGTTGACCGCCAACTCTCGTGAATGGTACAATGCGGCTCGATGCCCCCATCGTCTAGGGGACCAGGACGTAGCCCTTTCAAGGCTAAGACCGGGGTTCGAATCCCCGTGGGGGCACCATGTTTCACCTCTCGCGCTCGAGACTGATCTCGAGTGTGTTTATTTAATCCTCTCTAAGCGTCTTACCCCTCACCGGATCGAGGCCAGCATCTCCCTAACCCTCACACAAACCCGCGAATACTGCACGATGAATTGCCAATCACAATTTGAATAAAGCGTATTCCACCCTTAGTATTTGAGGTTCTCCTCCAAATTGTGTGGGTGACTTGGGGAATTTACAGTTCCCAGAACATTAGTAAATCGTAGGGACCGACCCGTGTGTCAGCCCGACGCCCTCATGCAACCTGTTATCCCCAACCTCCCGCAGGTTCCAAACCTGCGGGAGGTTTAACGCGGGTACCTCATAGCGCAAACTGCGCCTGCAACCGGAAGCAGAGCTTCCGCACTCCACATACAACCAACAACCCCTCACCAGCGTGAGAAGAACCACGATGTACATCCCATGAGCGCAGAACAAAGTGTTTCTTAGAGACGCCCCTTGGAAACGTAAATCCGAATCGATCGTTGTCAGGGGGTGTGGAGGGAAGAAAAGAAAAAAGCGATTCATCACATCTGTGGGTTCCGGCAGATAAAAGCTCCATCAACTGATGGTATACGCGTTTATGTCACCTTTCCACAGTAAATGGAGGAGAACCGTATTTGATCGAAATAAAAAAACACCCTGATCAGGGTGTTTTTTATAAATCGAAGACGTTGGATATTACTTTTTTGCACACCGCTCGATCATACGGATTAGTTCTTCTGAGTCGATATCCTTCATCATATAGCAAATCGCACCTGCGCGCAGCGCAGCATCCTCTTCCCATTTTGTTGGGTAGCTCGTCAAGACAGCTAACCGCGGGGAACAATCCATCGATACAATGGCACGGAGGATTTCTAGCCCCATCCCATCCTTGCGCTTGACCTCGAGCAGGACGATATCGGGCTTCTTCTCTCCGACTTCTTGCATAACATCTTCTACATCCCCCGCGTGGCCGATGACGTGCAGATTCGCTGCCTGGTTTAAACGCTCTGCCAGCGCTGATCGGACTTTGACATGTTCGTCAATAATATAAAGCCTAGCTTCAGACAATTCTTTTCTCGGACCACCCTTCAAGCGCCAGTATAGAACGGCATCCGAGACTCGATAAGTGATACCCTTCCTGATGTATTTTGTAACCTGTCACGCAAAAGAGGAATGTCGGCTTTGGAGAGAATGGGGGGGAGAAATCACTCATACTGCGTTGTTGAGCGAGTAGTTGTGCTGATGAGCCGGTCCTGAGGAATTCGCACAGTGATGGTGGTTCCTTCTCCAGGACTCGAGACAACATCGAGTTCACCGCCGAGTTTCCTGGCCCGCTCGCGCATATTCGACAATCCGTGGCCGAGAAGATCAGGTTGAGATTCGACTTCGAAGCCATGCCCATTATCAATAATCTGCAAGGTCAAATCGCTATTCGAAAATCGACTCAGGCTTACCAAAACTCTTGAGGCGCGCGCATGTTTAGCCGTATTTGCCAGCGCTTCCTGTGCAATGTGAAATAGGACTTCGGATGCTTGATCTTGGATATATTCCAGTGCATCCTCATCAACCTTCAACTCCACTTCTACAAGCGTGTTAGCCTTGAATTCCCGCACCAGCCGTCCGAGCGCTTCTTGTAGATCGTCGGTTCGAATCCTGCTGGGTTGTAAATCGAGGATATAGGTTCGAATGTCTCTAATTACCTTGTTCAATCCTTCGATCGCATGTTCCAGGCGGCCAGCAGCCTCGGGCACCTTATCTTCAAATGTAAGTCGAGCGTATTCCATGCCTAAACCAATGGCATAGATCGATTGGATGATCCCATCGTGCAGGTCCATGCCAATGCGTTCGCGTTCCTCGAGAACAGCGACCCTGCGTGCCCTTCGGTACAGCCTGGCGTTCTCGACTGCGATTCCCACGCCGGCGCCAACCGCGCCAAGCAAACCTATCTCTCGATCTTCGACCGGTCTCCGCCCTTTGAAAGCAAGGCTGAGAACACCCGTTACTTTCCCCGGGGCGATCAACGGTGCGCAGACCAACGTTTCATATCCGCTCTCCACTACCGTCTTCCGTAAAAAATGATCATCCTCGCGCAAATTGTTCGTCCACTTCAGGCTGCCGGTAAGCGCCACTTGTCCAATAAACCCCTCACCAACCCGAAAGCGATCGATTTCCCAGAAAGCGTCCGACGCCCCGCCGAGATGAATTGCTTTCCTGTATACTCCCTCGGCCTCTTCCAGCAAGAACATCTCGCCTGCATCCGCGTGGAAGATGTTCATCACCCTGCCCAAAATCACTTCTAGTAGACGGTCCAAATCCATGGAAGAACTGACGGCTGTAGCCATGGAATACATCAGGCCTAATTCTTCATTCCTCTCCGCCAGCTGATGTTCACTTCCGAGGACTTTTTGATACAGGCGAGCGTTTTCTATAGCTGCAGCGGCATGCGCTGCGAGCATCTCAATCAGCTGTTGATCCTCAACGGTAAATTCCGGTGCATCAATCTTTTCGGTGAGGTAGATCTGTCCGATCGATCGGCCATACGCTTTGATTGGGACGCCGAGGAAGGAGCTCATCGAAGGGTGGCCTTCCGGGAACCCCACTGATTTAGGGTGGTCGGCAATGTTCGCCAGGCGGATGCTCTCCCCTGTGCGCATCATTTCCCCGATGAGTCCATGCCCCTGCGGTTGAAGAGAAATGCGATCGTGCTCCTCCTCGGATAGCCCTTCGGTGATGAATGTGCTTAACTCGCCATCCCCGGTAGGAATCCCAAGAGCAGCATATTTTGCATTGGACAGATCACGCGCTGCTTGAATAACACGGCGGAGAACCCCGTCGAGTGAGAGATCGGAGACCAGGCTCAGCGTTGCCCGGTGGAGTGCTTGAAGATCCGAGTCGATAGAATTGGCTTCGTCTGCGGATTCCTCAACCACTTTGCGGATGGTTTGTTCGTGACTCACAAAATATTTACCTATAAGGAATTGTACCCCACACCAACACCCAGGCAAAACCCTTCCGCCTGGCGGGGCAAACAACAAATGGATCGGTTGGGTATTTTACATAACTACAATTCGCAAGTAATCTTGAAGGGCATATCGGGGCTAAACCCATAATCCTTGCTTGCAAATGGAACCTGATAGTTTTTGCCAGCTTACGGAGAGTATTAATCTCGGTCAGTTCGATACAATACACTCAAAACAGATGACATCCACTCAATCTTCACGGCTTCCTGGTTTTTATAAGCTATCGCTCGATGAGCGGTTAAAACGCGCCGCCGCGGTTGCGGGTCTGGATGCCGAGACCAAGGCGGTTTTTGAGAGGCTCGGTGGGCTGGAACCGGACCAAGCCGATCACATGGTTGAAAACGTGATCGGGGTATTCGGACTCCCACTGGGCATAGCGACCAACTTCCTGATCAATGACCGGGACATTCTCGTTCCAATGGCAATCGAGGAGCCTTCCGTCATCGCCGGCGCATCATTCATGGCCAAACTCGCGCGGGAAAGTGGAGGTTTTCACGCGGAGACCACAGAGCCGCTCATGATCGGTCAAATCCAGATCATGGATGTACCAGATCTCGAAGCGGCGAAGACCAAGATACTCGAACACCGTGATGAAATCCTCGCCGAAGTAGATCGAGTTGACCCAATGATCCTCTCATTGGGCGGCGGTGCCCGCGACCTTGAAATCCGTATCCTTGCTGAGACACCTGCCGGCCCGATGTTGATCGTCCATTTAATCTACGACACTCGAGACGCGATGGGGGCGAATGCGATCAACACCGCTGCAGAACGTATCAGCCCAATGCTCGAATCGCTAAGCCAGGGAAGAGCGCATTTAAAAATCTTGTCTAACCTGGCGGATCGTCGTCTGGCGAAAGTCACATGCACCATTCCAACGGCTGCCCTGGCTTTCGAAACGTTTTCTGGCCCGAGCGTTCGTGACGGGATCGTCGAAGCCTGGGCTTTCGCTGCAGTCGATCCATATCGGGCAGCCACACACAATAAAGGAATTATGAACGGCGTGGACGCGGTGGTCATCGCCACAGGCAATGATTGGCGGGCGGTGGAAGCAGGCGCACATGCATATGCAGCGCGTTCGGGTCGATATACCTCCTTGAGCGAGTGGGGCGTGGACGAGGCTGGAGATTTGGAAGGGTCCCTCGAACTCCCACTTGCTGTAGGTACCGTCGGCGGGGCAACGCGCGTACACCCACTTGCAAAAGCCTGCCTGGCACTTATGGGGATCGACAATGCGCGCGAACTCGCACAGGTTATCGCCGCCGTAGGATTGGCGCAAAATCTCGCTGCGCTGCGAGCGCTTGCAAGCGAGGGCATTCAGCGAGGTCATATGTCCTTGCATGCGCGTCAAATTGCCATCGCCGCAGGCGCCGAGGACGAACAGATCGATCGTGTCGCCGCCAAGATGATCGCCCAAGGAACAATTCATATCAAACACGCCCGCGAGTTAGTGGATCAAGAACCTCGCGAAACGTAAATAATCTCTCAAAAGACGAAATTGGGAAGAAGGACTAGGAAGGAAATCAATGACTGACGAACGCGACCAAAGGATTATGCAGCCGGAGAAACCCGTTGGTTTGGTGGGGTATGGCGCATACATCCCGCGCTACAGGCTTCCGGCGAAAGAAGTAGCTCGGATCTGGAAAGGCGGCGCAGCGGGGGCATCCATCGACGAAAAAGCTGTTGCTGGACTCGATGAAGACGTCATAACGATGTCAATCGAGGCTGCCCGTAATGCTCTTGCCCGGGCGCAGATCGACCCCTCGGATATACGCGCCGTTTGGGTAGGATCCGAATCGCATCCATATTCCGTAAAACCCACCTCAACGGTCGTAGCAGAGGCCATTGGTGCTACTCCACACACTCTCGCTGCGGACTGGGAGTTTGCCTGCAAGGCTGGCACGGAAGCGGTTCAAGCCGCTATTGGTTTTACGGGTTCGGGGATGGCAAGGTATGCGCTGGCAATTGGGATGGACATAGCGCAGGGACGACCAGGAGATCCTCTTGAGTACACAGCAGCCGCAGGCGGTGCGGCGTATATCCTCGGCCCAGCGGATGAGTCTCTCGCCGTGGTTGAGGGGTCTTATTCCTACACCACCGATACCCCCGATTTCTGGCGCCGCGCAAATGAGAAATACCCCTCACACGGTGAACGTTTCACCGGCGAACCTGCTTATTTCCACCACATTACTTCTTCGGCTCAGGAGCTGATGGAGGGAATGGGAACCAAGCCGGCAGACTACACATTCGTTATCTTCCATCAGCCAAATACGAAATTCCCTCAAAGGGTCGCCAAAACTCTAGGCTTCACACCCGAGCAATTGGAAGTTGGTCTTCTTGTGCCTCGAATCGGCAATGTCTATGCTGGTTCTGCCCTGGTCGGCTTGACAGCTGTCCTGGACGCAGCCAAGCCAGACGATCGTGTTTTGTTGGTCTCCTACGGTTCGGGTGCCGGCTCAGATGCGATAAGCCTGAACGTCACTAAGCGCATACTCGAGAGATGCCAGCTCGCGCCGCGCACAGAAGACTACATCAATCGCCGAACCGAGATCGATTATGCAACATACGCCCGCTTCCGCGGAAAACTGGGTTAAGAAGATTATGGCAAATATAAATAAAACTTTGAACGAAGTATTTATCATCGGCGTCGGGATGACAGCGGTGAGAGAACATTGGGACCGCTCGCTGCGCGAACTTGCGCTTGAGGCGATGACTGCTGCACGCGATGAGACCGGGGCAATGCGCCCCGAGGCAATTTATGTTGCCAATATGCTCGCTCCAGCGCTTTCTCGCCAGGCTCACCTAGGAGCCCTGCTTGCGGATTACGCAGGAATGCAGGGGGTTGAAGCGGTCGCTATCGAAGCCGCTGGAGCTTCCGGGGGTATGGCCCTGCGGCAGGCTTATTTAGCGCTTGCTTCAGGTATGGTCAACACCGCATTGGTGGTGGGCGTGGAGAAGATCACTGAACGCGTAACCGCAGAGGTTGAGGCTGCTCTGATAACCGCGAGCGATGCCGATTACGAATCGATACACGGAGTGACCCAAACCGCTTTGGCGGCGATGATCATGCGGCGCTATGCATTCGAATTCAAAATCCCTGAGCATGCTTTTGCTGGTTTCAGCATCACTGCACACGCTAATGGCGCTAAGAACCCGATGGCGATGTTCCGACGACCGATCAAGCTGGAAACTTACCAAAGAGCGGCCATCATCAGCGATCCAATAAATATGTTCGACGCCGCCCCAGTAGCTGACGGAGCTGCCGCCATCTTCCTGGCCCGCGGGGATGTTCTCCCCTCAAACCTGCCGTTCCCGCCAGTTCGGATCGACGCTTCCGCCGCAGCGATTTCTGCCGTCGCAGTTCACGATCGTCCGAACCCCTTATCCTTCTCTGCAGCTGAAAATGCGGCACGGGTAGCCTTAGATCGAGCAGAAATCAACCTGGATCAGATTGACTTCTTTGAGGTCCATGATCGCTTCTCTATCTTCGCCGCACTATCACTGGAAGCCGCGGGGTTTGCCGCGCCGGGTGAGGGTTGGAAACTCGCCGAGAGCGGCGCGATCGCTCTGGACGGACAGATCCCGATCTGCACTTTTGGCGGCTCGAAAGCCCGCGGAGATACAGGAGGCGCCACTGGCGTTTACCAAGCCGTCGAGGCTGTTCTGCAATTGCAAGGAAGAGCCGGCGAGATACAGGTCGCGGACGCCAGAATCGGTATGATTCAAAGCCTCGGTGGAACCGGTGCGACTGCCGCCACACACATCCTTTCTACCGTCGAGACCCTTTGAGAGCGAGTTGATAGTTCCTGAGAGTCGTGATTGCATACACTGAACCGTGGTTGGATATCAACCCCAGAGGTGAAGCCCATGGAAATAACCAGTCATTGGAGAATTAGAAAACAACGCTACGCACTGGTAGGCGAAGTGTGCCCACACTGCGCAGCGAAGATATTCCCGCCGCGGGACATTTGCCCTAAATGCGGCGACGAGGCGAAGGATCTCTACCAGTTCAGCGGGCGAGGCGAAGTCTACTCGTATACCACCCTTTATAACGCCCCTGCCGGTTATGAGGAACAGGCACCGTACACCGTCGCAATGGTTCAACTAGAGGAAGGTCCACTCGTCACCGCTCAGCTCACCGACATCGACGAGAAAGAACCAGAAGTGGGTATGCCGGTTGAAATGGTCACCCGCAAATTGGGTTCCGAAGGGGATCGAGGGATACTGATTTACGGCTACAAGTTCCGACCTGTCCTAGAGACCGCCTGACTAACCTCTCGTTCACAAATATCACCCGACCCTGGCTAATGCCAGGGTTTTATTTATGTAAAGTTGCGAAGCTTTCGTTTTTACATCAAAATACAACTCGGCAAAATACTCTCAGGGTCTACAGAAACGGACCTTAATTCTTTTCTACACGCTGCTTTTACGAGAGGGCAGGACTGGAAAATACTTAAAGAGGTACCCAACTGCAGAAAGGGATCTTGTATTACAAAGCCGCTTGACGCGCCCAAACACCTGTGCTACTATGCGCGCTTGAAGGTCATCTGAAGGCGGATTTCCGCCCAGACCACCGTAGGAGGAGCCCATGGCTAACATGAGCCGAATGAGATTGGCGATCGTTGTTCTTATCATCCTCACCCTCGGGTTAACCGCATGCACACGATCTGCCTCTACACCTCCGCCGGCAACGGATGAAGGTTTGCCGTCAGGTGCGCAGTCGGAGACTCAAGCGACGATGGATGCCGTTCGCTCGGCGATCCTCACCCAGACAGCACAGGCGCTTGGGGACACCAGCGCAACAAGTACACCCACACCCTTGTCGACGAGCGACCCGCTAGTATCGGCGACACCGGAGCCGGATCAGCCTGCCGCTACGACCGAAGGACAAATCACAGAGTACACTGTCCTGCCTGGCGACTGGATTTTCAAGATCGCCCGCGAATTCGACGTGGATCCACAAGCCATCATCGACCTCAATGAACTCCTGAACCCCGCCGCGCTTGAGGTGGGGATGGTATTGAAAATACCTGTTTCAGATATCGCACCGCCGGCGACCGCCGATGGTACGGGTACGCCTGTCGAAGTCGAAGGCGGAACGACTCACGTTGTGAAATCCGGCGAGTGGATCTGGCAAATCGCACGTTTATATGGGTTGGACCCGCAAGCGATCATCGATGCAAATAACCTAACATCACCAGCCACGATCTACCCGGGGCAGGAGCTCATCATCCCCTAAAACCCTCCTGATTTAGATTCCGTTCGGGGCGGCCATCATCAGGTCGCCCCGTTTTAATATGGAGATACGAGTATGGAATACAAGGTTCGTGAATCCCGGCGAGCTTACGATGGCAAAGTATTCAACGTTCGCGTCGACATGCTGGATGGACCGGCGGGCACAACGTCCCGCGTCGACATCGTCGAACATCCTGGCGCAATCGCACTCATACCCATCGACGAAATGGATCGAGTGTGGCTTGTACGTCAATATCGCCATCCCGCAGGAGAAGAACTCCTCGAGTTGCCTGCAGGAACGTTGGACTCAGGCGAGTCCCCCAAAATGTGCGCCTCTCGTGAGAGCCGCGAAGAGATCGGCATGGAGCCAGGAGAGCTCATCCATCTCGGTGGAACCTTCCTTGCCCCCGGGTATTCAACCGAATACTTGCACTTCTTCCTCGCTCGAGAGCTATGCGCAGCCCCTCTACCTCCCGATCCTGATGAAGTGCTCCATCTTGAGAAGATCCCCTGGGAGAAACTATGGGGATTGATCGCAGATGGTAGTATCCGCGATGCGAAAACTCTCGCTGGCCTCACGCTTGCCCGGCTCTGGTTGGAGAACGTTGAGTAATCGATCTTTATCATCCTTAACCGGAAAACTTCCGGAAACTTCCTGGACTGCAATAAGCGCGATGTGGTATACTTTCGTCTCCGCCGCCCAGTTTGAACGGGCGGTCGGTCATGTGTTTAGCAAAGCAAATATTAAGGATGGATGAAAGCGATGAGCGACCTGATAAAGGCTGTCGAGGCGCCTGTAAACACAGACCTACCTGAACTGAATCCGGGGGATTCAGTTTCAGTCCATTTCCGCATTCGCGAGGGGGAGCGTGAGCGGGTTCAGGAGTTTAAAGGCACCGTGATCCGTGTCCGCAAGGGAGGAAATAACTCCAATATCACGGTGCGCCGCATAGCCTCCCATGGCATTGGTGTTGAACGGACCTTTCCTCTGCGTTCACCACGTATTGAGAAAATTGATATTCAACGCCGGGCAAAAGTTCGCAGATCGAAACTCTACTTTTTACGAGATCGCACCGGGAAACGAGCTCGATTGAAAGAGAAGCGTCACTAAACTCCTACTAATAAGTGTAGTGAATACTACACTTTTTTTTATTAATGTGATGGGTTGTTACGGGCGGGATTTGCCCCTTTTGGTTCTCCTCACCGGCGCTCGGCCGGGACCACAACCCTCGCGCATCTATAAACCATCCTAAGCTACACATTCATCTACTCCTGTGTAAAGTTTTGTCTCCATCTGAAGCACTCCATCTGAAGCGATTGCCGCGTAAACCGGATGCGTTATACTGAAGTGAGGAGCCTGTGGCGAAACCTGTGGCCGAACAGAAAGCCCGCCGCGGTGCCCCCAACCAGGAAAAAGACCAATGAATAACCAACCTATCGGCATCTTCGATTCTGGGGTCGGCGGTTTGTCGATCCTGCGTGAAATCCGGAACCTGCTGCCGCGTGAGGATCTGCACTATTTCGCTGATCAGGCGCACGTCCCCTATGGTGCGCGCTCGCTTGAAGAAGTTCAGGGCTATTCCGAAGGAATCACATCATTCCTGCTCAGGCAAGGTGCCAAACTCATCGTAGTCGCCTGTAACACAGCGTCAGCCGCGAGTTTATATTACCTTCGAAACCGATTCCCAGATCTGCTCTTTGTCGGCATGGAACCCGCAGTCAAGCCCGCCGCTGAATTAACCGATAATGGCGTTGTTGGGGTGCTAGCCACCCCGGCGACATTTCAAGGGAAACTTTTCGCCTCAGTTGTGGAACGGTTTGCAGAAGGGGTCACCATTCTCCCACAAACGATCCCCGGCTTGGTAGATCAAATAGAAGCTGGTGAAATAGATTCCCCGGAGACCCGGAAAATTCTGAGCCGCGCCATCCAGCCTTTGCTCGATTCGGGTGCCGACACGCTAGTTTTGGGCTGTACACACTATCCGTTCATCATCCCTATCTTGCAGGAACTTGCCGGCGATGGTGTGCAAGTGATCAACCCATCCCCTGCCATTGCCCGCCAGACCCTCCGACTCATAACCAGCAACAATCTCCTCACATCGGAAACTAAAGCCGGTGAAGTAGTTTGTTACACAAGTGCTGACCCCCAGTCTCTAACCACAATGCTTCCGCTTGTGGATCTTGCACCAGTAAAAATCATTCGGGTGAAATGGCTCGGGGATTCCATCGCCCCCCTCGACTGATCACTTTTTAATCAACTCACTTTGTTTGACACTTATCAGTATGCTCTGCTTCAGGTCGCAGGCGCAGTCTGCGCTCCGAGGATTGCGCGAGTAAACGAATAGATAGACCAAATGAAGAGGTGATGGTTCTCTATTTCTCTTCTTCCCCCCTATTGTCCCTCGCGAAGCATCCTTGCAGCGAAGCGGAAAGGACAAGACGGGGGGGGCTGTGGGGGACTCCACTCCCCTCGCGAAGCACTCATGGCTCCTACGGAGTGCTGCGCGAAGCGCAGCATGGAGCACACCCCCTGGATCAAACATCAGTCTCTCTGTTCAAACTAACCATGCAAATCCAAATATGTGGAAATATCGTTATCTCGGACTCTTTATCACATTGAAACGCATTCCGGAGTAGATTGGGCAGAGCCCGGCTTTAGAACTCGGGCGTATAAGGATTGCATTGCTAGCCATTCGGAAGGGGGTGCACTACACACCTCTGCCCCCACAACCCCTGACAACAATCGTTCCTTTCTATGTTTCGAAGGGACGTCTGTAAGAAACTTTTAGCAGCGCTCATGGGGTGCACATTATGGTTCTTCCCACGCTACTGATGGGGTGTTGGTTTTATGTGGACTGCGGAAGCTCTGCTTCCGGTCGCAGGAGCACTGTGCGCCTTGAGCTTTGCGCGCAATTTCACCCCATTCCCTTTGGTCGGGGACTTCCTAGAATTAGTTCCGCGAAGCACTCTATAACTTTGCTGCAGTGAGATTGAGGATCTTCGTCGCTTCGGTTCCGAATGCTCGAGAGTGGCAAACCCACTGGGGGGACCTGGGTAGTTATCCTTGATTTAACAAAGATCGGGCCGATGCTTGGGTCGGCCCCGACGGTTTAATGGTTTCTTAGCCTACCCACAACTACTTTGTGGATAGCCCCAGTTCATGAACTTGCGAGGGGTTGAAGATGTTCAATAGCACACCTTCCCGCACCCCTCCACCAGGAGAAGACTCAGCCTGAGGTGGGTATCGATCGCGAGGCGTTAATCCTCCACGCCTGCTTGCTTGAGCTCTTTGGCTGAAATAATGGCGACGGCGCCGACCGTCTCGCCCTTCTTCAGGTTGACAACTCGCACACCCATCGTCGCTCGACTTGCGCGCTTAATCTGCCCCATCTTGGTCCGCAGCACGATGCCGCCGCTGGAGATGATCGTTAAATCATCATCATCGTTCACAACACGTGCCGCAGCGATCTTGCCTGTGACGGACCGTTTCTTGCGATCGATTGTGAGGACGCCTAAGCCTCCACGGTTCTGAGTCTTATACTCACCGAGCGATGTTCGTTTCCCTAATCCCTTTGCGGTTACAACGAGCAGGTCTTCACCCTGGCTGACGACATTCATCCCCGCCACTGCATCTCTTTTACGCAGTCGGATCGCTCGAACTCCCATCGCCGGTCGACCCATTGAACGGACTTGAGTTTCGTGGAAGCGCAGCGCTTGCCCCCCCTCCGTGACGAGTATGATTTCATCATCGCCGCTTGTCAGGCGAACCCAGCCGAGCACATCCTTCTTTTCAAGGCCTATGGCAATCAATCCAGAGGGTCGTACGGAAGCGAATTTTGAAAGTTCGACTCGCTTCATCTTCCCCTTCCGTGTCGCCATCGAACAAAAACTCGCTGCCTTGAAATCCGGCACAACAACTGCCGCGGTTATACACTCCTCCGCCTCCAACGCCAGGATGTTCACCATTGGAATACCCCGTGCAGTCCTGTCGGCATCCGGAATCTGGTAAGCCTTCTCGGAATAGACCTTCCCGCGGTCGGAGAAGAAGAGGACCGTGTCGAGCGTCCTGGCAGGGATCAACATAAGGACCTCGTCTTCTTCCTTGATTGAATGCCCCTGGACACCTCGCCCCCCCCGGCCTTGCTGGCGATAGGTCTTTGCGAGTACCCGTTTGACGTAGCCGCGTTGGGTGATGCTGATCAGAACTGCCTCATCGGCAACCAGATCCTCCTCGCTTAAATCACCCGTGGCTTCCGCCGCGATGTGAGTGCGACGCGGGTCGCCGAACTTCTCCGCAAGCTGGGTTAGATCTTCCTTGATAAGCCCCAAGATCTTCTTTGGATGCGCAAGTAGATCTTCGAGATATTTAATGAGCTTCTGAATTTCCTTATGTTCTTGTTTAATTTTCTTCTGCTCGAGCGCAGCCAGACGTCGAAGCTGCAGATCGAGGATCGCCTGAGCTTGGACATCGCTAAATTTAAAGCGCTCCATCAGGCTTTCTTTTGCTTTTTCCGCATCCGGTGATTTCTTGATTGTTTCGATCACATCATCTAACTTCGCTAATGCGGTTAACAACCCTTTCAGGATATGCGCTCGAGCTTGCGCCTTCGCAAGATTAAATTCAGAGCGGCGGGTGATGACGACACGTCGGTGTTCAATATACGCAACGAGCGCACGCTTTAAAGAAAGCAAACGCGGCTCGTTTTCGACCAGCGCCAAAAGCTGCACGCCGAATGTAGTCTGGAGCGTCGTGAACTTATAGAGTTGGTTGAGGACTTTCTTCGGTTGAGCGCCCCGTTTCAGTTCAATAACAATACTCAAACCGCGCCGGTCAGATTCATCTCTCAAATCGGAAATCCCCCCGATTCGGCCTCCCCGGACCAACGCGGCAATGCGTTCGATCATTACGGTCTTATTGACTTGATAAGGGATTTCGGTGATCACGATACGGTGGCGGTTGGTTCCCATCTCCTCAATGTGCGCCAGCCCCCGAACAACGATACGGCCCCTTCCGGTACTGTACGCCTGCTTGATCCCCTCATTCCCGACGATAATTCCGCCGGTTGGGAAATCCGGACCGGGGATGAAGGACATCAGCTCATCCATGGGGATCTCCTCGACGCGATCATAGTTGTCCAACATATGGGTGATCGCTTGAACGAGCTCCCCGAGATTATGGGGCGGTATATTTGTCGCCATACCCACAGCAATGCCCGAGGCTCCATTCAGGAGCAAATTTGGCAGTCTGGCCGGCAGGACCGTCGGCTCCTGCAACGAGGAATCAAAGTTATCCACAAAATCGACAGTGCCTTTATCGATATCGACTAATAGCTCCGCAGCCATTGGCCCCATCCTGGCCTCGGTATACCGCATCGCTGCAGGAGGATCGCCGTCGATCGAGCCGAAGTTCCCCTGTCCATCAACCAGCATGTATCGCATGGAGAAATCCTGCGCCATGCGAGCCATTGCCTCATAGATTGAAGAATCGCCATGTGGGTGAAACTTCCCCATGACTTCTCCAACGATCCGGGCTGATTTGCGATAGGCGGAGTTTGGGCGGATGCCCATTTCATGCATAGCGTAAAGGATCCGCCGATGGACGGGTTTTAAGCCATCGCGTGCATCAGGCAATGCGCGCGCCACAATCACGCTCATAGCGTAATCCAGATACGCGCCGCGCATTTGATCGTCGATATCAACCTGGTGAACGATGCCAATTTCCATAATCACTCACATTTTTGAACAGAATCTATCGAAAACCCGCCGGCGGCGGGTCGCTACAGTATTATACCTCGCCAGGTCATCAAAGGGTATCTGGATAACCCACCCAGATGCTATGAAAAGGCATCTCTGTTGCTCTCCACGCAGGTTTCTACACTACCTTTGATGTGGGGAATTCCGCTGCCGCAGACAGCGAAATAGGGACCTGGAAACGGCTCGAACTTTACCTTAAACAAACCCAGCGATCCTTTGCCAGTTGGTCGCCAGAAGAAGGTTGCGTTTTGATTTCCGAGTAAATTGGGTCGAATCAGGGGACGGGAGAGAGTACCACTTGGATCTCAACCAACTCCGGGTCAAGAGGGAGCAGGTGAGACAGAAGGACTGCAAGCTGCGCCTCATGAATCGAAACATTTACGTGATCTGGCAGCAAGGCAAGCAAGAGATCCAGGTCGGGATTAGCCCCGAGTTTCTGAACCTGGGGAATTAATCCCTGGATGATATTCGCCTGTAGACTGACCAGACTGTCAGGGTCAGATTTAAAAACAGTGTGAAGGGCTAGAACCTGCTGACCTGTCAGGTTGTGATCATCCAGAGGTAAGCCGAGATCACCCTCGAGAGGCAGCCCACCCAAGTAGTCCACCATGCTTGAGAAGGCATACTCGTCCATCACGACGACGATATCGACTTCCACTCGCAATGCCCTCTCTATCGCTTCCAGGAAGGGGGGGGTGACGACATCATCAGGCGTCCACGCGAAAAATGATTCTAAGGTGACGTTTGCCCCTTCGACGAGATCCAGATTCGTAGGAACACCGGCAAGGATCACATTCTTTTCAGGAGGCTGAACTGTAAGAAGCCAGATCGCCCTGAGTTCGGGATCGGGTCGATCGAAACGATCGATGCCCAGTATGAGAACCGTTGTCTTAAGTGAGCGCTCCGGGTTTAACAGAGGCGATAAACCGCCCTCGGGAAAAAACCGAATAATGGAACTTAGCGGGGAGGCGGTGGTCTGCTCGCCAAAGAGAACCGTCCCAAGGCCAATGCAGAAGCACAATGAAACGAGGATGAGGATGATCGCAGATCTCGACTTCATCGCCCGACCCATAACTCCTTGAACGAAAGCACGAACAAACAGGGCAAGTTCCTAATACTGCTCAAGTTAATGCTACCTCGCTCGCTCATATACCTAACCTAACCAACTGATGATAAGATCTCCGGAATATGAAGTGAACCCCACCCTCGCCTGAACACACAGGCTACTGTAATCATTATACATAGCTCGTCCAGTCAAGTGAATAAGAAATTCGGGCAATCCATTCTACCTTCCCTATTTGCAGTCGCCACGGATCATTAAAATTGACTTTCAAATCCAATGATGCTAAAAACACTGTCTCAATCGACATCTGGAGGAAAAAGTGTCCTTACGTTTTCCACGCATATTGGTAATTCTTATCTCAGCTCTCCTTATTCTTCTTGTCCTTATCGGCGTCACCGGGGTAGTACTCGTTAGACGTCCATTTCCACAAACGAAAGGTACACTCCGTCTCCCCGGCCTTCATGAACAGGTGGAAATCTTCCGAGATCCCTACGGCGTCCCCCATATCTACGCCACGAATGAGCATGACCTTTTCATGGCCCAAGGCTTCGTACATGCCCAAGATCGCTTCTGGCAAATGGAGTTCTGGCGCCGTTCTGGTTCTGGCACACTGTCTGAAATCCTCGGTCCTTCAGCCCTAGATAGTGATCGCTTCATCCGCACAGTGGGCTGGCATCGAACGGCAGCCCTGGAGCTTGAACTTTACAACGAAACAGAACTCGGTGTAATGGATGCCTATGCTGAAGGAGTCAACGCGTATATTGAAGAGCATCGCGGTCGCCTGGGCCTGGAATTCACCGTGCTAGGTCTTACGGGCGTCCGTTTTGACCCCGAACCGTGGTCACCGCTGAACACCCTTACCTACGCAAAGTTAATGGCTTGGGATCTGGGAGGCAACCGCAGCGCTGAACTCACCCGCGCCCTCATCGCCACCCGCGTAGGCACAAAAGCGCTGGAGGAATTAATGCCTCCTTATCAAGACAACTACCCCACCATCGTTGCCAATGCGGTCCACGGATCCTCCCTCGAGGCAGTTCCGGAAGACGCCTTCGATCTGAACGTCCTAGGATTTGGCGAAGGTCTCGGCAGTAATAACTGGGTAATCAGCGGCGAGCTGACTGAGAGTGGCAAACCGATCCTCGCTGATGATACCCACCTCGGCATCCAGATGCCGTCAATTTGGTATGAAGTCGGTCTGCACTGCCAACCCATCGGTCCCGAATGCCCGTATAACGTCGTTGGCTTCTCCTTCGCCAGCATTCCGGGCGTTATCATCGGTCATAACGACCACATCGCCTGGGGCGTGACCAATCTCGGACCCGACGTCCAGGACATGTTCATCGAGAAGATCAACCCGGAGAATCCGAATCAGTATGAGTTCAAAGGGCGCTGGGAGGATATGGAGATCATCCGCGAGGAGATCACTGTGGCTGGTCAAGACGACCCTGAGATTGTCAACGTTCGCATCACCCGCCATGGCCCGATCATCAACGATGTGATCGGCGGGATGGAAGAAGAGTGGTCCTATGGCTGGCAGCCACTCGCGTTCTCCTGGACCGCGCTCCAACCCGGGACGACTCTGAGAAGCATGTTGATGCTCAATACAGCCTCGAATTGGGATGAATTTCGCGCCGCGCTATCCTATTGGGATGTTCCCAGCCAGAATTTCGTCTATGCCGACGTCGAGGGGAACATTGGCTATCAGGCACCCGGCCGGATTCCGATTCGAGCTGCTGGAGACGGTACGATGCCCGTCCCCGGATGGACCGGAGCATACGATTGGGTCGGCTACATCCCCTTCGATTCACTTCCGCGGGCCTTCAACCCTGCAAAGGGCTATATTGCCACCGCTAATAACGCCGTCGTCGGCACGGATTACCCGTATTTCATCTCCGCCGATTGGGCGCCAGGGTATCGCGCCCGACGCATTGCCGAGATGATCGAGGCGGGTGAATCAATCACGATCCAGGACATTATAACTATGCATGGGGACAACGTTGTCGTCTATGCCCAGGATATTCTGCCCTTCCTGCTACAACTCCCAACTACAGATCCCAAACATGCCCAAGCTCTTGACTACCTCCGAGATTGGGACTTTAACGCCGAGCGCGAGAGTGTGCCGGCGGCAATCTTCGAGTCGCTGCGCATCCACCTGGTAGATCGTGTATTCGGCGATGAACTCGGAGAGCAGCTCCTTCGGCGCTCGCGGAGCGATCTGGCTGTCGCCTTGAGCCGTATGCTCCCCGAAGCACAGACTCATTGGTTTGACGACGTGACCACTCCGGATGTGGAGAGCCGTGATGAGATCTTACTCTCCGCGTTGGAGGATACCATCGATGAATTATCGGAGACGCTCGGCGAGGATATGTCCAGCTGGAAATGGGGTGATCTACACACGGCGACCTTCCGCAATCAGAGCCTGGGGAGCAGTGGGATTGGCATCATCGAGGCGATCTTCAACCGCGGACCCGTAGCCGTCGACGGCACCGGCGGCGCGGTGAATGCGACCTCCTACAGCATGTCGGATCCATATACTGTCGTTGCGGTGCCATCCCAGCGCCAAATCGTGGATCTCGAATATTTCGAGCGCTCGCTCACGATGCATACGACCGGCCAGTCTGGCCATCCCTTCCACCGTCATTACGACGACATGATCGACCCCTGGCGGAACATCCAGTATCACTCGATGCTCTGGACGCGCGGCCAGGTGGAAGCCGCCGCCGAAGCACAGCTCACGCTCACGCCATAAGTGCTGCGGTGAGGAGAATAACGTTTTCTGATTTAAAAAAAACACGCTGCAGAGCTTTTTGCAGGAGCGGATTATTTAAAGCAAAGCGCTGGCATCTCCAGATCCTCGCGAAAACGGGGCGCACATCGGTGCGCCCCATCAATGTATCGGCATGAAGGATGGCTAATTAGATCATCACTTTCTGAAAGACCATAAGACACATAGATCCCAATACGATGACGGTCCCCAGGAGAAGGAGTGAGATGAGGAAGCGCTGTGAAGGCGTCATCCTAAGAAAATATGCTCGTCTGGGTCCAACATCTTCCACATCAAACGCGAGTTCCGCCGGCTCTTCAAACATGGACCCATCATCTTCTTCGTCTATTCCACGCAGATCATCAAACATCATTCACCTCCTGTAGTTCAGCCTTTCTAGACTGAGCCTGCCAGTAATATCCACTCGCTGTTCAATGCTCAGTTCAGTGTAGCCCAATCCCTATCCATGTCAACGGGGCGTATTTGCATGTCCTCCCCGCCCAATAGGATGACCTCCCCGGCAGCGAGAGCAATCCGCAATCTGCAATTGGGTGTCAGCCCTTGAAGCACCCCCGTTAACTCCATATCCGAACCGGAAATCTTAACCGGCTGACCTCGAAAAGCAAGAACGCCTTCAAATGCCGAATATATCTGCTTTGAATCCAGCATATTGAGCCAGCTCCCGATCCGCTCAAGGATATCCACCAGCAATCTAATCCGGCTTACTTTACCTTCAAGCCCCCCTTCCACACAAGCGGCCGGATAGGCGACATCTCTGCGGTCAGGGACGGATTTTGGGCTAACGTTTACACCGATCCCCAGGACTGCGTATTCAAGATCTTCCCCCATCCAACTGCCTTCCGTAAGCACTCCGGCGACCTTGCCTCCCGAAATGATCACATCGTTGGGCCATTTTATCCGCGCCTCCAAACCGAGCGCACCTAAAGATTCTACGACCGCCAGCGCACCGAGCATGTTCATCCTTGCTAGCGCCACCTGGGTAATATCTTCTGGGCGCAAGATCAAGCTGAGCGCCAGGGCACTTCGGGGAGGCGTGGACCAACTTCGTCGAAAACGACCTCGACCCGCAGTTTGTTCATCGGCAACAACCAGCGTGCCGTGTACTGCACCTTCCTGAGCCAACGCCTGTGCTCGATCGTTCGTAGAAGCGACCGTCTTATAGAAATAGAGCGGTTCCCCAAGGGCTTCTACTGGAAGACTCGACTTCAGACGCTTTTCGTTAAACATGTTCGAATTGTACCTGTCCATGCACAATTTGTGCCACCGGACGGTGTCTTCGGCACGATCGCAGAATGTAAACGAACCACCAATCATTTCTCCTCACAGCAGCTAAGCGGGTGCTTGCCCTTTTTGCGAGCAGGTCGGCTGCCGGAGTTCACTGGACAGCCAAACCACGTCCGAAATCCTCGATTCAGACGTACACTTACGTCAGGGTTCATATATTTTCAAGAGCAATTTCACTTTTTCCTACCGATTGACTCTGCTACAATCGAAGGATCACCCACATGAAGCACCTTTGGGCTCCCTGGCGTATGGACTATATTCAAGAAAGCTCTCATGAAGAGGGCTGTCTATTTTGCAGCTTACTTGCTCGAGAAGACGGTCCAGATAACCTCATTCTTCATCGCGGCCAAAAAACTTTCGTCGTGCTCAACCGTTATCCCTATACCAACGGTCACATGATGGTCGTTCCTTATTCGCACAAACCTTCTCTGGAAGGCCTTGATGACAAGACACTGCTGGAGATGATCTCTCTCGCCAGCGAGGCGTTTGGTGTGCTCCGTGATGCCTACAATGCGGATGGTTTTAACCTCGGTGCGAATATTGGCGAAGCCGCCGGCGCCGGCGTAAAAGAGCATGTCCACCTTCATGTTGTCCCCCGCTGGACAGGAGATACGAATTTCATGGCGACAACTGCAGAAACTCGCGTCCTGCCTGAGGCTCTCGAGGTGACCTATCAGACCCTTCTTGGGCTCTGGCTATCGAGATTCGACAAGGAATAAGCCATCCACGACAAGGAACGATCACCCACCTACACCCCATTCCATTAATGAGGATCAACATGACTAAAAACCCAAGAGAGCCGGTAATACTCAGCGCTGCCAGAACACCTAGTGGGCGTTTTCAGGGTGCGCTCAGCTCCCTCAGCGCCACCCAACTTGGCGCTGCGGTGATCAAGGCGGCAGTCGAACGCGCCGGACTGAACAACCTAGAAGACATCGACGAAACCTTGATGGGTAATGTTGTCTCTGCTGGACTCGGGCAAGCACCTGCACGCCAGGCATCCATTTTAGCCGGCATTCCACCTACGGTCGGTGCGACGACTGTAAATAAGGTCTGCGGTTCAGGGCTGAAGACAGGAATGATGGCCTCTCAGGCGATTAAAGCCGGAGACGGCGATCTTTTCGTCTGTGGTGGAATGGAGAGCATGAGCAAAGCTCCTTTTCTCATCTGGGCGCGTGGAGGAGAGCTACGTTATGGGCATGGCCAGATGACGGATGCTCTACTCTTGGACGGGCTCTGGGATTCGTTTGAGGATTGGGCCATGGGCATGGCTGCGGAATGGGTAGCCGACGAGTACAAGGTCACACGCGAGGCGATGGATCAATGGGCGCTCGACAGCCACATGAAGGCGGTCAAGGCGATCGATGAAGGCAAATTCAAAGCCGAAATCATCCCTTTGGAGGTGCCCGGTCGCAAGGGGAAAATCACCCTGGTTGAGGAAGACGAAACCCCACGTCGTGATACATCACTCGAGATGTTAGCTAAACTTAAACCTGTTTTTACAGCAGATGGAAAGGTGACCGCGGGGAATTCCCCTGGCCTTAATGACGGTGCCGCAGCAGTGATCATCGCCAGTCGCGAAAAGGCGGATGCGCTAGGAATCAAGCCAATGGCTCGGATCGTTGGTTACGCGCAGGCAGCCGTTCCCCCGAAGGAGTTATTTACAGCGCCGGCTTTCGCCATTCCCAAGCTGTTGGAGAAAGTCGATTGGTCTCTACAGGACATCGATTTGATCGAACTCAACGAAGCCTTTGCCGCCCAGGTTCTCGCTAACGGCTACGCTCTCGCTGATAATGGCTGGGATTGGGACAAGGTAAATGTGAACGGTGGCGGCGTCGCCCTCGGCCACCCTATAGGAGCGTCAGGCGGAAGAGTGCTCACGACTTTGCTCTACGCGCTTCGAGACCGCGGCGCTAAGCGCGGCATCGTTTCCCTGTGTCTTGGAGGCGGTGAAGCTGTCGCCATGGCCGTCGAGATGGAATGAAGATTCCCGAGTTTGCCAACTTCGTGAACGAATGAAAAAGAAGCGATTCGCGCAGATCGATTAATACTTAAACCCTTCTTGAAATGAACAGACTTGGAGGAGTGGAAAGATGGATGTAAAGAAAATATTGGTTGTGGGTGCGGGAACGATGGGCAACGGCATTGCCCAGACCGCCTCGATCTCTGGTTACGACGTCACCATGACGGATGTTTCACCCGCGATCCTGGAGCGCGCAACAGCTACAATCGCAAAATCAGTCGAGAAATTAGCCGCCAAGGGTGTAATCGACGAAGCTCAGAAAGAGGCTGCCCTGCAGATTGCCACCGCCCTCGACCTTGAAGCGGCTCGAGAAGCAGATCTTGTGGTTGAAGCAGCTACAGAGAATCCAGAATTGAAGTTGAAGCTATTTGCCGACCTGGATGGAATTACTCCGGAGAAGACCATCCTCGCCTCGAACACATCGTCCATCTCCCTGACCAAGATCGGCGCCGCCACAAAACGCCCTGATAAAGTCATCGGGATGCATTTCTTTAACCCTGTACCATTGATGAAGCTGCTTGAGGTTGTTCGCGGTCTAGCGACATCCGATGAGACGACTCAAGCAGTCATTGGGGTCGGACGAAAGATGGGCAAAGAGCCGGTAGAAGCCATGGATTCCCCTGGTTTCATCTCCAACCGCATCCTGTGCCCGATGATCAATGAGGCGATCTTTACTCTCCAGGAAGGCATCGGCACCGCCGAAGCGATCGACACTGTGATGAAACTCGGCATGAACCACCCAATGGGTCCGCTGACTCTAGCCGATTTGATCGGGCTGGATGTCGTTCTGTTCGTGCTGGAGGTCCTGCACCGCGACTTAGGAGATGACAAGTACCGGCCCTGTCCATTGCTGCGAAAGATGGTTGATGCCAATTACCTCGGCCGCAAGACCGGCAAGGGTTTCTACGACTATAGCAAATAGAGGGAATGCTCGCTCTGCCTCACCCTATAAATTTGGAATTAGTTCGGGCCGACCCACGTGTCAACCCTTTCACGTAGAAGAGAACATATGGACCTCCATGCACAATCTGATAGGTCATTTCGAGTGAGCCGTGCAGCGGCGAAGGAATAACAGGTTGCCGAATCTCGTCATACTGAGCGGAGCGAATCTCGTTCCTTGACCTAGCTGGTGCTGCTTGCCATGAACGAGATTCTTCGTCGTTTACGATTTCGTGCCCTGAAATTCAAACCCTAGAGGCTGCCTTTCTTTTTTCTCCCTCTGAAATTTGTGTGTTGAGTTTAAAGAAATATGGAAAAAACATCACGATAGGATGAGCGGTTCTATTGCGTTGAAGCCGAAACTGTACTATCTTCTATCTCATAATCCTGCCAAATATTTTAGGTATGGCTTCTGGAGGAATGCATAATGTCGACAGTAATTTTCCCGATATGGTTCATTCTCGCTGCGATTTTCGCCTATCTAGCCTATATGCAATGGCGACTCTCAGGGGAGCCCCTGCGGACGTTTGCATTTAGGGATCGTGATCGAGAGCCGGGCGAAGATGAATCGGATGAACTCACCAAGAAGACCATTGATGATTTCAACAACTACCTGGAGATGCTCAACTTTCGCAACCAGAAGAACCACCAGATGGCTGCGATCGGATTCTTCGTGGCGGTCTTCCTTTCACTCGTCTCGATGTTCCTGATCTTCGGACCCAAATAGCGATAATCCTTCCGTAAGGCTAAAGATCCTGTTTCGCTTTTCTCGTTATAGCCAAGATACCGGCAGTGGAGATCTTCCCTGCCGGTTGTTGTATTTTTACGAACTAGCATATCTCTAAGTTGACTCACTGCACTCTTTATTAACATCCATGGTCGATCTAGTGGGATTTTTTTAAACTGCAACCGTACTTTAAGGTTCTTGTGTTAAAAGTTAATTTCCGCTAATTTAATGCAAGTCCCTCCTTTAATGCAATCGTTATTGCAGAAACGCCAACACTATAATGATCTCATGCTATGGGGGACTTGCGGAACATCAAAGGGGATCAGTTTGCAGGTCTTTGTCAAGATAGAGGTTTCTCATGTTAGATAGGTTGAGGGTGTTCTTTTCTCTACCTCATTTTGAGGGGGATGACAATTTATCCCCTGCGGCTTTCTCCCTGCATTACACACTCTTCGGTGTGGGTTTCGTTGTCGCCGGCTATTTCCTTTTGATCCTGATCTTCAACCCATCCCTCTTCTCGCGTTTAATCCTCATCTCCGCAATTTTCCCCATTATCCTTCTTTCAAGATGGTTGATGCTCCAAGGGCGAGTACGACTCGCCAGTCTGCTGTTCGTGATCTTTATCTTCAGTGTGATGACAACGCAGGCACTGAAGAATGGCGGCGTGCATGCCCCAGCTTTCAATGGCCTATTCCTTATCGTTCTTGCTGCCTACCTTCTGTTGGGCTTTCGCGCCGGCGTCATTTTTGCGCTGCTTACATTATTAACCGGAGCGGGATTCATGATCGCCGAAAGATATGAGTGGATTCCCCCAGTTTCCCCGGCTCAAACATCCATTTCCTTCTTCATCGCCCACTTATTGTTTTTAGTCGGTGCACTCGCCCTTCTTTATCTCACCACACGCACAGTTGAGCAAAATCTGATCCACGCACGACGCGCTGACGATCTTAAGCAGGAAGCGATAACGGCGCAGCACCGAAGTGAGATTCGCTACCAGGCGATTGTGGAGGATCAGACTGAATTCATCAATCGCTTCACACTTGACGGCACCGTATTATTCGTCAATGAAGCCTATGCCAAGCTTTTCAATAAGCGCCCTGAAGAGCTCATCGGCCAATCGCAAAAGAGCTTCTTGCCGAAGAGGGAATTGAAGAACATCGCGGAAGCACAAGCCAAACTATCCCCCGACAATCCCGTTACGATGGGTACGTATCGATTTATCACCTATGGCGGGGAAGAGAGATGGTTCCAATGGCACGACCGGTTATTCTTCGATGAAAGCGGAAAACCATTTGAGTGTCAGGGTGTTGGGCGCGACGTCACCGAACAAAAACAGTCACAAATCGCTCTACAAGAGAGTGAAGAACGCTTCAGGGCCGTCTTTGATCACAGCCCTTCCCCGATTGTCATGTTTTTCCAAGAGACTAATAAATTTGCTCAAGCAAACCCCGCTTTTAGCGAAATGGTAGGTTACTCTCTCGAAGAACTGCGTGAGCTCTCTCTCACTCAAATAACCCACCCCGATGATGTGAAAAATTGCATCGAGGGAGTTAGACAACTCGCGGGGGGAACGCACCAACTCTTCTCGGCCGAAAAACGTTACATTACTAAATCAGGTGATACAGTTTGGGTTTCAACGAATACGACATTAATCCGCGATCAGCACAAAATTCCCACCTATGGATTGGCAGTCGAACAGGACATCACTGAGCGCAAGCAATCCGAGACCACTCTCCACAAACAGCTTTCCGAGTTGAGTACCCTTCACTCAGTATCCTCTGTAGGGCTGGAAACCCTTGACGAAGATGAACTCATCGAACGGGTTACGAAAATTATCGGAGAAGGGCTTTATCCCGATCACTTCGGAATCCTTCTTTTCGATGAAGTAAACGACGAACTTTGGCTTCACCCTTCCTATCATGGGTTACCCCAGGAGTTCCTTGTCCTGAGAATCAAATCCGGCGAAGGGATCACCGGGCAAGTCGTACAGACACAGATGCCGTTGAGATACGACGATGTCCTGGATGTGGAGAATTTCATCCGCACTACCCCGGGGATCCGATCAGCCATATGTGTCCCGCTCAGCGTCAGTGGTCATCCGTACGGTGTGCTGAATGCCGAATCCAAACAGGTCGCATTCTTCAGCGATGACGATGAACGTGTGCTGGTAACGATCGCTGATCTTCTCGCGACGGCTATCGAGAAGGCTCGCTTATTCAAAGCCTCACAGAGTCTGACCCAAGAACTTGAAAGTCTCTACCAGGCCGCGCTTGCAATCAGTCGCCTGGTAGAACCGAAGCAATTCCTCGCTCATGTCTACGAGGAGGTTAAGAAATCAATACCCCTCGATGTTTTTCTCGTTCTCCTACACCATGAAGACGACGGCGAAGTAGAAATCGTTTCCGCCATCGAAGAGGGTATCGTCCGCGAGGAAACCCACGGCCAACGCTATTCGATGAACAGCGGGATTCCCTCGGTTTGGGCCATCCAGCACCGAGAAACACTGCTTCTATCGGATGTAGAGAGCGGCGAGTCACCAACCGTGATTAAAACCTCATCTGGCAAAATCCCAAAATCTCTGTTGTCGGTGCCGCTCCTATATGGCGAGCGAGTGATCGGCACGATTTGCGTTCAATCATTCCAATCCCATACCTATACCCAAGACCATCAACGTTTCCTGGAATCGCTCGCCCCGCAAGTGTCGACGGCCTTTATTAACGATCATCTCTTCCTCGCCGAAAAGCAACAACGCGCTATGGCGGAGGCATTGCACGATACAGCAATGGTCATCGGCAGCACGCTTGACTTCAAGGAGGTGCTCGAACGCATCCTGGCAAACGTCGGCAGAGTCGTGCCGCATGATGCGGCCAACATCATGATCATCGATGAGGATTACCTAACGACCAGGATCATCGCCTCTCGAGGATACGAAAGCGCCGGAGTCACCCATGAAAAGTTAGCGGCATTGGAATTTCAATTTGAAAATATCCCCATATTAGAGCGCATGCTCCAGACACGGCAGCCACATATCACCTCGCATGTGCGCACAGATGAGAATTGGACGCGCTTTCTTGAAACAGCATGGATAAACTCCTACCTCGGCGTGCCCATCATTATCGAGGACACTGTCATTGGATTCGTCAACCTCGACAGCGCGCATGAGAATTTCTTCCATTCGGCACACGCTGTGAGTCTCGAAGCTTTCGCGCATCAAGTTGCTATCGCCATTGAGAACGCGAAGTTGTATCAAGAGCTGGAAAAACACAGCCTTTTCCTGGAGCAAGAAGTTAATTTTGCCACAGAAGAATTAACACAATCCAAAGAGCGCCTCGAGACCATCCTCGACAATAGCCCGGATGCCATCCTCCTGCTATCCCCTGAAGGATTGATCGAGGTAAGTAACAAGACCTTTGGAGATCTTTTTCAATTCACCAGCGAAGAAGTATTAGGGCAGTCGCTTAGCACAATCGCAGCGCCCGAATCGAAGGCTGTATGCAACAAAATTCTACAAGAGGTTGTCTTAGGACATGAATCTAAGCGATTAGAGCTAACCGCCGAGAGCAAGGATGGTACACCCCTCGATGTCGAGTTGGCGTTGGTCCCCATTCAACACGATGAAATTGTTTACGGTATCGTGAGTACGGTGCGGGATATCAGCGCTTTGAAAGAGGTCGAACGGATGAAGGATGAATTCGTTTCGAATGTATCCCACGAGCTGCGGACGCCTATCACCAGCCTGAAGCTGAACCAGGGCCTCATCAGGATGAACCCGGAAAAACAGGATGTGTATCTCCAACGTTTGGATAACGAAATCGACCGTTTGAATAACATTGTTGAATCCTTATTGCGTCTTTCCAGGTTGGATCAAGAAAAGGTGTCTCATCAAATGACAACCGTGGATCTTAACGAACTGATCACGGAGTACGCTCAGGATCGTGAGTTGGTCGCTCGTTCTAAGGACATCTCCCTCATCTATGAGGTCGACCCACGTGTGCCGAAGGTCAGCGGTGACAAAGAGCTTCTTGGGCAGGCGCTCAGCGTTCTCCTCACGAATGCGTTGAATTACACACCAGCGGGAGGTCAAGTTCGCCTTTGTACGCAGCTCAAAAGGGAGAAACGCACCGTCTGGTCCTGTTTCTGTATAGAAGACACCGGTCCAGGAATATCTGCTGAAGATAAGTCTCTTATCTTTCAACGCTTCTACCGCGGCGCTGCTGCCAAAGACAGCAACATCCCCGGGACGGGACTCGGGCTTGCAATTGCTGAAGAAATCATAGGGCAGCATCATGGCCACATCGAAGTAGAGAGCGGAGGTGAGGGGGCCGGGGCTACTTTCACCGTTTGGCTGCCGGCATTATCCTCATGAGGGGAAACAGAGAATGTCGAACCTAAAACAATCCATCCCAAAAAAGATCATTCTGATTGTTGACGATGATCTCGGCATACGCGATAGCGTTGACGAGATTCTCACCCTCTCAGGCTATACATCACTCATGGCTGCCGATGGAGTCGAGGCGCTTGAGCTCCTGGCCTCCCACAAACCCGATCTCATCATCTCAGACATCATGATGCCGCGCATGGACGGTTATGCGTTTTTTGAGGCTTTAAAAAATATTCGCGAGTGGTCGACCATCCCCTTTATTTTTCTAACCGCCCGGGGCGAGAAAATGGATATTCGCCGCGGCTACCAGATGGGCGCCGACCGCTATTTAGTCAAACCCTTCGAACTTGAAGATCTGCTTATCGCAGTCGAGACACGACTTGAGCGCGCGGCAGAACTTGAAAGAGCTATCGAAGAAGATATAAACCAGATGAAGCAGCAATTGCTGAACGTGTTCGGGCACGAACTTCGGACCCCACTCTCTCTTCTGCACGGTTATTCAAAGATACTGGAACAATCCCAAGACGCCTTAGACAAAAAGGCAACCGATGAAATATTCCTGGTCATGCAAGAGAGTGTTGACAGGTTGGTTAAACTTTCCGAAGACCTTATGCTCATGGTTTACCTCGACAGCGGTGTTGCCTCTATCGCCCTTGAAAGCGGTAATGAGCCAATCTATATCAAACACATTTTAGAGAATCTTATTCTTGGAATGTCCGGCGATGCCGAACGGCGGAATATCAACGTTGAATTGGACATGGACGATGAATTGACTGTTGTTGGCCATTCCCCTTATCTATCCGATCTCTTTAAACGCATCCTCGAAAACGCAATTAAATTCGGCAGGCCTGGTGGATCGGTCCAGATTGAAGCGAATTCCCTCCCCGAGGAGATTCAGGTTACTATCCAGGATGACGGGATCGGAATTGCACCCGAGAAAATGGCTCTCCTTTTTAAACTATTCCAGCAAATAGACCGGGAATCGATGGAGCAGCAAGGGCTTGGTCTCGGCTTGGCGATCGCAGCACGGTTAGCCGAATTCCACGGTGGGAGGATCAGCGCAGAATCAGAACTTGGCCAAGGCAGCAGATTTATCGTTCACCTCCCCATTAATGTAAAATAGACACGCCTATCCAGGGTGCTTGATAGCCTGGGGGAAAGGATCATTATGCATCAAAGCGCCAAAATCCTCGTTGTGGACGACGAACCGGTTATCAGAGATAGCATCGCTGAGATCCTGCGCCTGCATGGTTACCAGGTCTTAACTGCCAGCAACGGAATCGAAGGACTCGAAGCAATGAGACAGACCATCCCGGAATTGATCATCTCCGATATCATGATGCCGGAGATGAACGGTTATCAGTTTTACCAAAGAGTAAGGAGCAATACTGAATGGCTCTGGGTACCCTTCATTTTCCTCAGCGCTAAAGGGAAAGAGGAGGATGTCCGCTTTGCCAAGGAACTTGGCGCCGAGGATTATTTAAAAAAACCCATTGATGCCGAGGATCTTCTGGCTGCTGTCATCGGTTGTCTGAAGCGGTTCCACCAACTTGAGGCGAGCAGGCAAGAAGAAGCGTACAAGCCTTTCACGGATAAGGCTGGAGAGACCCCAGATTTCGTCCCTCTCACCCCGCGCGAGCTCGACGTCCTGCGATTAATGGTCGAGGGGAAAAACAACAGCGAGATTGCTGAAGAGTTGGTCGTTGGATCAAGCACGATCAAGACCCACGTGAGCAATATTCTCTCAAAACTTGGTGTCAGCAATAGAGTCAAAGCGGTTCGCTTTGCATTAGAGCATCATCTCCTGCAACTTTAAACACAGACCCTCATTACGCATAAATCTACCATCCTTGGATTCTTGCCATCCATCCACCTCCCCCACTTGGCGGACAGTAATCCGCCGATCGGATGAGGTGAAAATCCCCCGGTTCTGCGATGGAGCCGCGGGTTTTATTTCGTATGCTAATGCCAGGTTCAAAGCGAAAGTATTTTGGGAGACAATCGAAGGAAGGTTTGATCAGTGTTTATCTCCAGAATTCGGAAAAATCGGATCGCTCAATTTTCACTCAATCGCATCAAAGACGCATTGATTATGATCACAGTCGGTGTCGTAGGCAGCAATCTACTCCTCATGGCGACAGGAGGATTTCCTTTAATTAAGACCGCTGAAGCTGCCAGCGACACGCACACGATTGCAGCCGCCCAAGTCTCCAATCTGAATTTTGACCTGAACCCCTCAAACCCAACGATGGCCAGCCAAGTGCAGTTTCGCGTAAGTATTCCTGACGGATCAACACCCACATCAGTGACGATCAAGTTTGACAGTACCGATCAGGGATCCTTCAAATGCTACCCCCAAGACGGTGGAGGTATTTGGACCTGTGCCCTTCGGAACGTTAAGATTGGTGACCTCAATCAGTTTTCCGTGCTTGCCTATTGATCTCTCCGACAAAGATGTTCTGACCGGGTTCGACCAGCATTACCTCAAATAATCTGATTAGTTATTCCCCTCCCATAGCATCACCGCTAAATACTCACCCTTCGACGCTAAGAAACCTAACGTATTCACCAAACGGCTCACCCACCGAAAATAGAACGGTTTGTACCCATCCGCTTCAAGCTCCAGAAAACCAAATCGTTGGTAATAAGGAATCAAACTGGAACGGCTGGTCAACCAAAGAGGCGGACCATGCTCCTTCTGAAGCGCCTTAACCAGGGCGCGCCCCACCCCGCGCCCCCTCCATTCTCCGCTGACAACCAGCGACGCCAATTCCCTCGATCCGTCACGATGCCCCTTAACCTGAGCACAGCCAATAACATCTTCACTGCTATCAACTGCAACGCGGAAGCGTTCCCACCGGACCCCGAGAGGATTCAGTCGGGCAGCCTTTACCATGCTTGCAATCCTGTATGCATCATCCCGTCGTGCAGGGCGGATTTGTACTATGGCCGCTTCCGTCTTTTCATCCATGCCTTCCTCTCCAGATTGGAACCTTACCCCTACTGAATTACTCTCAGCTGATGTAACTACTCAAGTGTGTCCTTCCGAGTAACTGTGGGGATCGAAGAATCTCGGCCATACTTTAAAGACTACTGTGGTTGGGCAAGTTTCTTCATCGCTCCACTCATCAGATCTGTCCTACGCCATATCCTGCGAAGTCCCCTGTTTCGCCACGCGTCCCCGCAGCAAAGCGGAGAGAGGTATGGAGGGGCGAAGTCCCACACAGTTTGGGAGGCGAAGCCCGAAGCCCCATACCGAAGGAAGTGGGAAGTAACGCCCAAGGGATGACAATACTTCGAGGAGCCTGAGTCGTTACCCATTGAAAACGAACACGGCGTCTGGACACATCTCCTGGATAACAGGGACACTGTCAGCGCCGCCTTACGATCGAAGACCGGCTTGAAGCCGGTGTACGGTTCCGGCGGATACTGTATGAGTCTGCAAACGAAAGTTTCCAACCCGATGGGCAGCGTAATCCGCGTCCGGCTGCTGGATCCTTTTCGCTCTGCCCGCCATAAGTCCCCACCCATTCGAGCACAGAGCTACGTATTGAAGCTCGCGCCTGCTATTCCCCAGCGAGCATTTCGCCTAAAAGCTGCTGGACTAGTTGGGGATTCGCCTTGCCTTTTGTCTCACGCATGACCTGCCCCACAAACCAGCCGATTACCGTTTCCTTGCCGGAGCGGTACGTTTGCACCTGATCAAGGTTTCCGGCGATTATCTCTGCAATCACCTGACGCAGTGCGCCTGCATCGGATACTTGCGCCAGGTTCTCGCGTTCAACGATTTCTATAGGTGTATTTCCTGTTTCCTCAACTTGATCCAGGAGCGACTTTGCTGTGTTCGTCGTTATTTTCTTCTCATCGACCATGCGGATGATTTCCACCATATGGTGAGGTTGTAATCGGAGACCACCCGCCTTGACTCCTTTGCTGCGAATGATGCGCAACACATCATTCATCAACCAATTCGAAACCGTCTTCGGCTCGCCGTCATACACCTCAACAGCCTTTTCAAAATAATCTGCCAGACTGCGCTCCTCGGTGAGAATCTCAGCATCGTAGATCGGGATGTCATATTGTTCGGCTATGCGTGCACGTCGCTCTAGCGGCAGTTCAGGGAGATCGGATAGGATCTCGTCCCGCCAGGCCTCATCGAGCTCGATCGGGAGCAGATCCGGTTCACGGAAATACCGATAATCCGCCTCGGTTTCCTTAGCGCGCATCTTGCGCAGCGTCCCGCTATCCTCATCCCAATCCAATGTCCAGGCTTCAATGGTGCGGCCTGCCTCTACTTCACGGATCTGGCGTTTAATCTCAGCCTGGATGGAATCACGCACATTCTCAATCGAGTTAACATTCTTGGTTTCCGTTTTCGGATTGAGCACATCCGAACCTTGTAAGCGGATGGACACATTGGCATCGCAGCGAAGATGACCGCGCTCCATATCCGCTTCTGAAATCCCCAGCCAACGCAAGAGCTGCCGCAATCGAATGAGATACTGCGCCGCCTCATCAGCCGACCTCAAATCAGGGCCCGTGACCATCTCTACCAGTGGAACTCCGCAGCGGTTGAAATCGATCAGCCTGCGTCCCGTTTGCAAGACCGTCTTCCCGGCATCCTCCTCAATATGGAGCTTGGTGATCGTGACCCGACGCTGGCCACCCTCTGGAAGCGGCACATCCATGAATCCCCCCAACGCCAGCGGCTCGTTGTACTGGCTGATCTGATACCCTTTAGGAAGATCGGGGTAGAAGTAGTTCTTGCGGGCGAAGTACGAACGCGTTTGAATCGAATCGGCGCGCATCGCAGCAGCCAGCAGCACCGCCTTCTCCACAACAGACCGATTGAGCACGGGCAGAACACCCGGCAGCCCGGTGCAAACGGGGCAGATGTTCGTGTTGGGCGGGTCACCCCAAGAATCCGCTTTACACCCGCAGAAGATCTTCGAATCAGTATTCAGTTGGATGTGCGTCTCGAGACCGATGACGGCTTCGTAATCTGACATCGATGAAACTCCAATTTCTAGTCGCTGATTCCTAATTGCTTTCGATCGTAATACGGACGATCTGGTCCTCCAGCGTAAGCGCCTGCGCTACTTCAATTCCTTGTGTTACGTGCCCAAAAATGGTGAAGAACTCCTCCATTCCCAGCAGGTCATCAAGGATAATGGACAATTGGCTGCCGCTCGCAGCTAGCATATCCTGGCGGATCCAGAATCCGACCGCACCCTCTGTAGTTAAACTTCCATTCTCAGATGGAAGCGTATATCCGATATCACTATCGGGTCGACTGCCGGGGGAACCCGTAACGAAGAAGGCCTCAGGCTGTATGTTGCTGATCGGGAAACCATCCCAATACCCAAGATTCGCCAAGACGATGAAATTATTCGCGCTCGCCGGAGCTGAAAGCGGTTCGAGCTTTACACGAATCGTACCTCTAGAAGTCTCAATTATTGCCAAATATTCCTTATCAAGCTCGATGACCATCTCGGGCATCCCGTTATAAAGCCCTTCTCTTTCCGCAGGCGGGATCTCCGCGAGCGGGCGTCCGTCCTCTGGCACGGGAATCGTCCCTTCCGGCAAGGGTGTTGGCGTGAACAACGCACCATGCTCAAAAACCTCGATCTCCACCCGGATCAGACGATCGCCTAGAAAGTCTGGAGCTCCCGCCGGGTCACGCAGCGTTAACGCGTGGACGACATCCATGCCCTCGATGACCTTCCCAAAGATGGTATGCATACCATTGAGCCAGGGTGTTGCGTCAAAGGTAATGAAAAATTGACTGCCGTTGGTGCCAGGACCGCTATTCGCCATTGCTAACAACCCTTCCTGGTCGAACGTAACACCGTCGACGATCTCATCCTCGAATTGATAACCCGGTCCTCCTCCACCAGTGCCTGTAGGATCTCCACCTTGTGCCATAAACCCCGGCAGCACTCGATGGAAATTCGTTTCATCGTAGAAGCCCTGTTCGGCGAGGAAGACGAAGTTGTTGACCGTTATTGGAGCATCTTGTGCGAATAGCTCAACTCTCACCTCACCCTTCTCCGTTATTAGGGTGGCGATATATACCTTCTCCAGATCTATAGTTAGCTCAGGCGGGGAATCCCACTGTAGATCTTTTCCCTCCCCTACTTCATCCCCGATCTCCTCCGTTTCTGCCATATCTGGAGGCGCCTCGGGCTGGCGTCCACAAGCCGCGAGAGGCGTAACAAGCAGAAGGAGGATCAAGATCCACAGGCTAAGTCCGAATAAGCGTTTTATCCCATCCATGTGCATTCACTCCATTTCAAAGTTGCCAATGTATTGAAGCCTATAAACCTTCGATGACTTTCGGCCGTAGTGTGCGCCACGCCTCGGCCTCGGTTGCCATCTCATAGGAACGACCGATGCGAAGCAATGCCGCTTCAGAGAAATCCGGACCGATGAGTTGGATTCCGATCGGCAAGCCATTCGCCCCAAAACCCGCAGGGATCGATACCCCGGGAACACCGGCGTGATTGGCCGGGACGGTCAACAGGTCTGCATACTGCATGAGCACCGAATCACCATAGACCGCGCCGAGCTTGAACGCGGTTGTCGGCGTCGTCGCCGTGAGCAGGCAATCCAGATTATAGGATCCGCTTGGGTCGAAGGCGCGCTCAAAATCGCCGCGGATTAACGTACGCACCCGCAGCGCACGCTCGTAATGCCCTTTTTCATATTGCTCTGCGGAGACATACATCCCCATTAATATCCGTAATTTTGGCTGCACCCCAAACCCCCGCCCACGCGTTTTTTTGTAAAGCTCGCGGAGATTCTCCTCTTCCTCTGGAAAACGATAACCGTACTTCACGCCGTCATATCGATGCAGATTAGAAGCCGCCTCGACACGAGAGATCACAAAATAGACCGGGATGCCGTGGTGTGTGTTTGGCATCGGGACGTCTTCGACGATTTCAGCGCCCATCTCAGCAAAGATCTGAGCTGCCGCATGGACAGTATCCTCGATCTCCGGCGAGATCGGCTGCTCGATAAGTTCCCCAGTCTCCGGATCCGGGTATTTCAGTTTGAAATAATCAGGCGATAAACCGATGCGCAGCCCTTTCACACCCTCTGTCAAACCCTGGCTGTAATCCGGTACGGGGGCGTTCGCAGCGGTCGCATCGCGCGGGTCAGGTCCGGCGATGGTATTCATCATCAGGGCCGTATCGGTGACATTTCGAGCGACAGGCCCCGGGCAATCCAATGAAGAGGCGAAGGCGATCAATCCATACCGAGACACACGGCCATAGGTCGGTTTCATACCGACGACACCGCAAAAAGCTGCCGGTTGACGAATCGAGCCAGCCGTGTCCGTCCCTAGCGAGATTGCTGCTTCACCTGCGGCAACCGCGGCCGAGCTGCCTCCAGAGGACCCGCCAGGGACGTACGCGGGATTCCAGGGGTTCCCAACTGGGGGCAGAAATGCGGATGACTCGTTCGAAGAACCGAAGGTGAATTCGTCCAGATTGACCTTGCCTACGACAACGGCGCCGGCTTCCTCCAAATGTTTCACCGGCGTAGCGCTGTAGGGGGCAATAAAGTTTTCCAGGATCTTCGAGCCCGCGGTGGATGGTGTGTCCTTCACACAGAAGATGTCCTTCACGGCCAGTGGCACACCAGCCAGCGGTCCCGGATCTTCGCCCGCGGCGATCTTCCGGTCGACAGTCTCCGCCTGGGCATAGGCACGCTCGCGAGTCACAGTAATAAAGGCATGCAACTTCTCCAAATCTGTGGGGGCGGGAGCGTATGGATCAGTAGTGGCCTGGCGGCCTTCAACAGCATCGATCCGTTCGAGCGTCGATTTCAAGAGCTCAATAGCCGAGATCTCCCCATCTTTAATCCGGCGAACTTGCTCGTGTGCGGGCAGATCACACAGGTGTTCCGTCATTCCAGCGCCTCGGATGGGATGTCGGGCACGACGATGTAGCGCTCTTCCACCTCCGGAGCCTGGTCGAGGATGTCATCCGCTTCAGGGCACACCTCGATGATGTCTTCCCGCAGGGAGGGCATGATCGCTGCTGAATAGGGGACTCCGTGGGAGGTGATGGGAATGTCTTCAGAGACATGGATCGCCTCCAACTCGCGGATCGCCCGCAGCTGTTCGTTTAACTCTTTCCGCAGGTATTCCCCTTCCTCGGGCGGCAATTCAAGCGCAGCGAGGTCAACCAGATGCTTGAAAATATCCACCGTAATCACCTGGGCGACTTCACCTTTACCCTTCCTCGGCATCTTCACCTCCACGAAACGAGAATGGGGTCATTGTACCCGTTGCAGAAAGCACGGTCAAAGCATCTACCCCAACAAACTAACTCACGCTATGGTTTGGAATTAGTGTTTATCCAACGGTATAGGAATTGCATCCCCAGACTTGGGAGTAGGCGAAAAAGCGGCCACCTTACGCCCGCCTTACGTTAGGTTTCCGTAAGGTTAAAAGACCTTTTTTTTTGGTACTATCCGAGTGAAACAAAGTCTTGTCGAAGACGACAAACCATTTCTAAGGAGGTTTATTATGAAATCAATTCTTCGACCCCGCAGCTTCGGAATGCTCGTCCTTGCACTCATCCTCGCTGCATCTGTATATGGCTTCGCTGCTGCCAACACTGTGCCAGACACCTACGCCGGTGACGGTAGCGGAACCATCAGTGGGTATACCATCACCAACGTCGTGTACGATCTTGACGGTGACGGAGACCCCACTGACATCGATGGTGTTGACTTCACGCTGAGCGCGGCAGCTTCAGAAGTCCATATCACTCTCGATGCAGCTACCTGGACGAGCTGCACGATATCCGGCGGAACAAGCGTAAGCTGTACAGGACTTTCACAGTCCGTATTAACAGCCGCTAACCTGCGAGTTATCGCTGCGGACTAGGTTTTACCCTCCTACTTAGGGTAGTGTCTTATTGGGGCACACTCACTCTTGCAGTGACTGTGCCCCCTGGCACAAATCGGATATGAAGCTGAATACACGACTTTCTCAATCACTTCTCTCGGCACTGATCCTGGCGCTCATGGCGGCACTTTGGTTCACGTTCGCACCGGTTCAATTCGGTGGGCGAGCTTCGTATATCATGATCGCCGGTGCGAGCATGGAGCCCAGCCTGCATTACGGAGATTTAGTTATTGCCCGCGAGGAACGAACCTATGAAGTTGGAGATGTCGTGACCTATCGCCACCCGACAATTGGTCCGGTCATCCATCGCATTATTGAACGGACAGGAGATACTTTCAATTTCAAGGGTGATAACAACGATTGGATCGATTCGTATGAGCCAACATCATCAGAGCTTATCGGCAAGTCCTGGATCCACATCCCCGGTGCAGCGAATGTTATTCTGAAATTACGCTCATCTTTGGGAATTGTCTTGCTTTCTTTTGCAATCGGATTTATGGTTCTGCTAACATTTTCACGCAATTCACTTTTCGGCGAGGAACAACTCAAGAAAGATGAACGGACTTTGACGGAGCGAAACAGGTCGCTTAACTTTTCGGGATATATGGAAGGAACGTTTTTCGCCCTTCTTGCAATTCTGTTTGGAGCGATCTTGCTCGGCGTCTTTGCACTCACCAACCCTTTAACACAGTCAATCCCCGCTGACATCCCCTATGAACATAATGGGGCTTTCTCATACGCGGGAGTTGGCTCACCAGGTGTTTATGACGATGGCAAGATTAAAACGGGCGATGCGATCTTTCATGCCCTGACACACCATTTTGATTTAGCCTTTAACTATCAACTCTCCACGCCAGAGACAAAAAACATAACGGGAAGCTATCACATCTTTCTCGAGGTCAGCGAACCCAATGGCTGGCGTCGGCAAATTGAACTCTACCCAACTACGGAATTCCAGGGCGAGTCCTTCACAACTGAAACCACGATCAACCTGGGATACATCTTGACGCTCATCGATCGGCTGAAAACGAATACTGCTTTCAAGCGGCAGGTGTTTAACGTGGAAATTATCTCGGAGGTGAATGTCCAGGGCAACCTAGGAGATCAAGCCTTCGAGGATACATTCGCCCCGCGCTTAAGTTTCCAATTGGATGAAGTCCAACTCTACCTTGGAGGCAGCAGTCCATTTGGAGAGGGGACCGACCCTCTAGTGCCTGTTCAGTCTGGTTTCCTGCCTCGCCAGCGGCAAATCCCGGCAACGCTGAACATTCTGGGCATCAAACCCACAGTCCAAACTGCGCGCTGGATAGCGGGCGTGACGCTGGGAGTTTCCTTGCTCGGCATCGCCGCAATTCTCTATCCTCTCCTGCACGCCTCGATGAAAAACCCAAGCGAGAAAATTCGCATCCAATTCAGTGAAGTATTGCTAGACATTCGGACACTGCCCGTAAGAGCTACAAGTGAAGATATTGATGTAGATCGGTTCGAAGACCTCGCTAAGCTTGCTGAGAAAACCGGTTCGGTGATCTTTCACCATGTCGAAGCTAACCGACACACTTACCTCCTGCAAGATGGAGACACCTCCTATCGCTTCCTCCTGACGGTCACAGAACCTGAGGACAGGGATGTTGGTTCACCAGAAACGGATGATTCCTCCAATGGTCATCAGGAGGGCGAACAGCGATGAAACCGTCCAGACTATTTCGCTTCGCAGGAATCATCTTGATCGTGCTGATCGCTGTCAACGCTGCCTCGGCCTTCGCCGCCGCGAACAGCGTTCCCTCCTCGCGTTTGGATGATGACAGTTTTCCCATCACCGCCAACGCCCTCAAACCAGCAGAGTGCGCCGCCCTCAACCTGACCAACATTGTCGTTGCCAGCAACGGGACGGCGGGTAATGATCTGATTCTAGGCACTGCAGGAAACGATAACATCCGCGGGAGTGATGGAGATGATTGCATCGTCGGCGGCAGTGGAGACGACCGCCTTGATGGGCAGAGGGGCAATGATATCCTTCTCGGTCAGGACGGGAATGACCGCCTCAGGGGCAGCCAGGATATCGACATCTGCGACGGCGGTGCAGGTACGGATACTGGCCACAACTCCTGCGAGACTGAGATCAATATCCCCTGATCTCTCCAGTCACTGCAGGTCTCCCTTAATACCTCGACGCACATAATCCGATTAGACCCCGCCAACACTCCTGCTATATAATCAATCCAACCTACATCAACCAAACAGGAGGTCTGGCATGACGGCATCAGGTCCTTCCTTCGAATTGAGCGAAGAGCATAAGATGATCCAAAAAGCGGCGCGCGATTTCGCAAAGAATGAAATCGCACCCATCGCCGCCGAGT
>DAOUDJ010000096.1:0-8697 GCA_034430795.1 Anaerolineales bacterium
CCGGATATTGCAATAATCGGACCAATCCTTGCTTGGATCTCGTTTATACGCCTCAGGGATTCTTCAACTCGACGATGATTGACTCAAAGAGCGCCTCACCCTCCTGGTTGTCCGGCAGTGTGACTGACGCGATCGCTGCGGTGATGATGAACTAGTACAAGAGCGTCTGCGGAACGTAGAAATCGCTGTCCTCCAAACTGGAGGTGAACACTACGACCATCTCCTTCTCAGGTATACCGAAAATGAATTGTCCCCTATACCCCAGCGCTAGATACATTCCGGAATCGTCGATCCACCATTGGTACCCGTAGCCATCCTCGAGTGTTGCCGAGATGAAATTCTTCGTTGAAGCGCTCACCCACGCGGAGGGTACGATCTGCTCTCCATCCCACTGACCATCCTTCAGGTAGAGATATCCGATTTTCGCCATGTCGTGTCGTTGCATTCTCAACTCGCTGTACCCGATGGCTATCCCTTGGGGACTAGACGACCAGTCAATATCAGAAACACCCAGAGGACCAAAAAGGTGTTCCTCGGCAAACTCGATGGCGCTCTTCCCGGTCGTTTCTTGGACGATCGCCGATAGCAGAAACGAAGCACCATTGCAGTATTCAAATTGTGCCCCTGGCTTCACCTTGCATCGGTAAATCAAGTACAAACTGAACCCAATCCTCGCTTTCTCTCATCTGATTGAGACCGGTCCAACGATATACATAAGAATCATGGCATCGAATACCTGTCGTCATCGTCAGCAAATGCTCTAAGGTCATCGCCTCCTTGTTCGCATTACGATTCGCAATGGTCCGTTGCGGAAAAAACTCAAGACGGGTTGCTGCAATCCCTCAATGTACCCCTCATCAATGGCGATCCCAATCAGAGCTGATACTACGCTCTTCGTGCAGGAATAAATATTGTGTTTTGAAGTCGCGCTGAAAGGATAGATCCTGACATCCACAACCATGTAGCCGTTGCGAACAATGGTCAATCTATCGATCTCGTAGTTCTGCTCCTGGATCGTCCCCAGCATCTCGGATAATAGGTTCGAGGCCATTCCCTGTTCCTCGGGTGTGGATGATCGCCAGCCTGCAATGGGCCAATATAGAGCAGCAAGTTGTGCTACAGCTGGTACTTGAGTCAAAGCTCCTCGAGCGCAACCCGCTACAAGAATAATCACAATCCCGATAAAAAGACAACGTTTGGCTCTTACGAAAATCATCACTCTCTCCCTGCAAACAGCCCGTTTCGAGGTATTAACTAATGGACAAACGATAGCAACCCCTTGAGTGTTGTGCTTCTTCCCTCAACTGCGCCCGCTATCCTATGCACCCCCTTGCAGAAGCGGATAGTTCATGGCTTCACTGGGAGATGAAGGGGGGGGCTGCTCACCTGGCATTCTCCATCCATGCAATGGCCCTCTCCGCGGATCGGACCCCGGGTTCTTTATGCCGAAACCTTACTTTTATCCCAGCTATCTATGTTTTCCAATACTTTTGACGGATGCTCCAATGCCCTACTCTTGGGTCCGAGGGGTTAACACTCGGGGCAATCCCGGCAACAAGCGGGTTGAGCGACTATTATCAGAGTCACTCTGTGACTCAGTAATTTGAGCTTCCCAGCGATAAGGGTTACAATTTTCCCCCGTTATTATCCATCGTGAGGTTCCTAGATCGTCCTTGGAAGAGGTTCAATGTCTGCAGAAACGATCACACACGACGTCATCATTGTTGGAGCCGGCCTGGCTGGCACTTGGGCAGCTATGATCGCAAGTCAGGAGGGCGTCAAGGATATCGGCGTCATTTCCAAGATCCATCCCTTGCGTTCCCACAGCGGCGCGGCGCAAGGCGGTATCGCTGCGGCGATTAATAATGTGCGACCGGTCGCCAGGACCGGACCTCGCGGTCCGTTGGAGCAGATACCCGCCGGGGACCCCACCGTCGACAGCCTTGATATGCATGCATTCGACACCATCAAAGGGTCGGATTGGCTGGGCGATCAGGATGCCATCGAGATTCTGGTTTCAGATGCTATCGACATCGTCTATGAGTACGAGCATATGGGCTGCGTTTTCAGTCGCACAGCGGATGGCCGCATCGCCCAACGCCGCTTCGGCGGTCACAGCGTTCCGCGTGCCTGTTACGCTGCCGACTGGACCGGCCACATGCTGCTGCAGACCATCCATGAACAAGCTCTACGCCACGGCGTTCGCTTTTACAGCGAATGGTATGTACTGGATCTAATCATCGAAGATAACATCTGCCGGGGAGTAGTGGCGATGGATGTGCTGACCGGCGAAATTCACACTTTACGGGCGAAGGCGGTCATGTTTGGCACGGGTGGTTATGGCCGGGCGTACAAGATAACAACCAACGCCCACGCCAACACCGGGGACGGCGTGGCGATGGCCTACAACGCGGGTGTGCCGCTGATGGACATGGAGTTTGTGCAGTTCCACCCGACAGGCCTCTACCGACTCGGCATTCTGATGACCGAGGCTTGCCGGGGTGAGGGAGGCTACCTGACAAACAACAAGGGCGAGCGCTTTATGGAAAACTACGCTCCAGAAAAGATGGAATTAGCCCCGCGGGACCTTGTCTCTCGCTCCGAGCAGATCGAAATTGACGAAGGGCGAGGGATCGGCCCAGATGGGCAGGGCATAAATCTGGATATGACCCACCTGGGACGTGAGAAGATCGAAGAACTCCTCCCCCAGGTGCAGGTAATTGCCCACAACTTCATGGGTTTAGACATCATTGAGAATCCCGTGCCCATTCAACCTACGGCCCACTACAGCATGGGCGGCATCCCCACCGACGCTCATGGCCAGGTTATCGCCGATGCCGAGGGGACCCCGGTTGTCGGCTTTTACGCCGCCGGCGAGTGTGCTTGTGTAAGCGTGCATGGAGCAAATCGCCTGGGCACGAACAGTTTGCTTGAAGCGTCGGTTTTCGGCCGCCGGGCCGGTTATGCCATCTCTGAATTCATCAAGGACGGTGCAAAGCTTCATCCGCTTCCCGGCGACCCTGGAAAGCAAAGCAGCCAACGTATCGATCGCCTCATGGACGACTCCGCTGCCGGCAAGCGAGAATCTGTGGCCGAGATAAGAAATGAAATGATGGCGATGATGACCAACGACTGCGGCATCTTCCGCGATGCAGACGGATTGCAAGACGCCTTAAGTAAAATGAAGCAGTTGCAGAAACGTTTCCAATATGCGCGCGTGATGGACAAGAGCAAGCGTTTCAACACAGATCTCCAGGGCGCTCTAGAGACCGAGAACTTGCTCGCTTTCAGCGAGGTGATCATAGCAAGTGCGTTGGCTCGCACCGAGAGCCGGGGAGCGCACGCCCGCACCGATTACCCCGAGCGGGACGATGATAACTGGCTCAAGCATACGATCGCACATATAAACGGCGATGACATGCCGATCTTGAGCTACAAGGATGTAAACATCAACTGGGAAAAGTATCCACCCAAGGAACGCAAGTATTAACCGATTGCACCCCTAGGAGCGCTCATCATCATGTCAGGCAACGGTCACACCAAAACAGCAACATTGCGCATTGAACGCTTTAACCCCGACGTTGACGAGAAACCCGCCTTCGAAGAACTGCGGGTGGAACTGGCACCCGGAAAAACCATCCTGGATGCCCTGCTCGAGATCAAAGAAGAGCAGGATGGCAGCCTCACTTTTCGGCGTTCTTGCCGCCACGGGATCTGCGGCAGCTGCACGATGAACATCAACGGTACAAACATGTTGGCCTGCGAATCAGCGCTCACCGACCATGTAAATGAGGAAGGGCTGGTCACAATCCGGCCTCTATCCAACGTGCCGGTCATCAAAGATCTGGTCACAGATCGCAGCAGCTTCTGGGAGCAATACCAACGAATTAAACCCTGGTTAATCCCGGTGGAGGAAGTACCGGAGAAGGAATTCCGCATCAGCCCGGAGGAAGTCGGCTCGCTGAACAACGCCGAAAGATGCATCATGTGCGGTGCATGCTACTCGGCTTGCCCGGTGATCAGCATCGACAAGGGCTTCGTCGGTCCACATGCCATGCTCAAGGCGTTTTTACGAGTATCGGACTCGCGCGACAGCAGCTACGATTTGCACATGACGGACATCGAGACCCTCTGGGATTGCACAACCTGCTACATGTGTGTTGAGCAATGCCCCAAGGATTTAGAGCCAGGCCAAGTTGCCGGTACTCTGCGCAGCCTGCTGGTTGAGAAGGGAAAAGTCCCGCGCACCCTCGGCGTTGCCTTGACCAGCACATTCCGCAACAAGAACCCTTTCGAGATGATGCACGCAGACCGCATCGCATGGGCAGAGGGCCTGCCCCTTCGAGATGGATTGGTCAAGCCGGTCGATGCCCTTTATTTCGTATGCTGCCTGGCCTGCTATGACCCGCGGGCGCAGAAGATCGCCCAAGCGATGGTTACGGCGATGGATGCGGCCGGGGTCAACCTCGGCACACTGGGTAGTGAAGAAGTTTGCTGCGGAAGCGAGATGCAGCGCATCGGGGAGATGGGGTTGTTTGAAATGATGGTTGAGGAATTAACTGAGTCGTTAAATAAGCCTCAAACCCAACAGGTCGTTACGACCTCGCCACATTGCTTTGACGTTTTCAGCAATCACTACCCCGACCTCAATCTCAACGCCGAACACTACACGCAGTATGTTGCCCGTTTGATCGCAGATGGGCAGCTTGTGTTCAAGGGTGAGATTAATAAGCGCGTTACCTATCACGATCCCTGCTACCTGGGTATTCAAAACGATGTCTTCGACGAACCTCGCGCCATCCTCCAGAACATACCCGGTGTTGAGTTGGTGGAGATGGAGCGCAACCGAAAGCAAAGCCTATGCTGCGGCGGTGGTGGCGGTCGGATGTGGTTTGAGGGGCATGCTTCCGGGGCACACCTGTCCCATGAACGTGTGCGTGAGGCAGTCAACACAGGTGCGCAGATCCTGGCCACAGCCTGTCCCTTCTGCCTCAACATGCTCGATGATGCCGTAAAAACGCTTGCTCTAGACGATCAAATCGAGGTCAAAGACATCATGGAGTTGGTTGTCGAGGCGATCGAGGTTTAACTGCACTTGAAAATGGGTGATTAAGGGGCTACCCATCAACCAGCTTTGGACAAGCCCAGAATTAATAAATGGCAAGGGGCTGGTCTTGTGGAACAACCGCTTTGTTATCTACCCCCAATTCGCGATTTTAATCGATGGGAGATGTTTGTGCGCTAGACGGTGGATATCCTTTTAAGGTGCGAGATCCCCGATGATGATCACGCGACCCGCACCTCCGCGGAGGTAATCCTCGCCGTAGGCTCCAGAAATCTGGGCGATCTGTTGTTCGCCGGTGCACTGAGTCGGTGTGACCTGTTTAACACCCATGCTGCGGAAAGCGGCGAGGATCGCATCGATTTGACCTGAGTTGTAATTACCGAGGTGGAAGCCGCCGATCACCAGGGCGATCTCACCATCCACGATCTCGCTCGCCCGCTGTACCATCCTCACGATCCCCGGATGCGCACAGCCGGTGATGACGACGATGCCTTCAGGTGTCTCCACCACCAGCCCTTGCTCTGGCACTGATCCGCCGAGTCCGCCCGTGGAAAACATGCCAGGTAGGATCTCCACAGGATCTTAAACCTCGATGATCGTGTACTTTTCTCGCTGCTCCTGAGTGACCATGCTAGCCATTGCGGCAGGGATGTAAATCTCAGGCTGAATTCCTGTCGCCAGCAAATCCTGCAATCCGCCTGTATGATCCCCATGCTCATGAGAGAGCACAACAGCTTCAATCACCTGCGGGTTGACGCCCAAGACTTCCATATTGCCCAATAAGGACGGTCCATCCAGACCCGTGTCGAAGAGCACTGTATGGCCCTTGTACTCGACCAGCGCCGAGAAGCCCCACTCGACGGCCAGAAGAGGATCTTCGGTCGTGTTGTCGTACAAAATTGTCAGACGCACGCTGGCGCCCGGAACATCCGTCGGCCGGGGTGTTTGTGTGGGTTCGGCTTTCGTAGGTGGTGGCGATGTGATCGGCGATGGCTCAGCGGCAGCACATGCGCTGGATAGCAGCAGGATCAAAGTCAAGCAGACCGTCACGGGACTAAGAGTCTTCATCTATTCGCATCCCTTCAAGGTGAGCAGGTCTGGAGTATTTCCACGCGTAGTGGCCTTAGATCGCACAACCCTCTTCCGTTCCCTCTACTGCCATACTCTACGTGGTACCCAGGAGGTTCAACTCGAATTCTGGATCGCCTTAACAAAGGCTGGCCTGCATTAATAAATCTGCAGGCCAGCAGTATGGTCTCTTGCGGGATATTTTCCAACCTCGCAGGAATTCACGCAAATGTGAGATGTAGAAGATACTCGGGCGATAGAACCCCTAATCCGTCTTACGCCCTAGCCACATCTTATAGCCGAAGTAAAACACCATACATATCACACCTACGGTACCCCAAATTGGCAGCCCCGCACGTAAAGCCAAAACCCAATTCTGATCTGTAAATAGACCAATGTATAGCGTTATCGCTGCCCATACAATTATAAAAGTCCCGAACAGCCAGAAGCGCATCAGGTTGAGCAGCTTGGTTTTATCTTCGGACATCTCCTTGCTCCTTTTTTCAATCCATCACGGTCTGATGAGGCACAATGGGTCAATATTCCCAACCCGAAACCCCAGTGTACGTCAATACTCCAGCCCTATTATGCAAGTTTAATGCCCTGATGAATAAAACACAAACGAAGCGTTAAAGATGCGCATCCTGTTATCCAACGATGTTTCAAGTGAGCTTCGAAACGACTTGGGCGGTCACAGGTTTGCTCCTCCACACTTCACTTTACCCTGTTGGCTTTCTATCGGAACACCCGCGAAAGCTCATCCAGCCGGACCATCTCCTCATTTGAAAGTTTGAATTTCATCACCCCTGCGCTTTCTTCTGCCTGCTTCGCTTTCGAGGCCCCAGGAATGGCGACGACTGCCTCCCCTTGAAAATAGATCAGCCAGTTTAACGCGATCTGAGCCGGTGTCGCATCGTGCTTGATGGCAACTTCTTCTAGAGCTTGGATCAGTGGACGACTTCGCTCGATTTCGCGTCGTAATTGCATCCTTCGACCAAAAGGTGTCTGGTTGAGGATTTCTGGATTCTTATGGAACTTGCCGGTTAACAAACCCGACGCAAGCGGTGACCAGGCAGTAATGGTAACCCCCAGCTCCTTCGCTGCAGCCAACACGCCGTTGGTTTCGATCTTGCGATGGAGTAAGCTGTACTGCACCTGGTTTACCGCCAACGGCAGCCCGCGTTTTTGCAGTGCTATATGGGCGCGTCGCATTTGCTCAGCGTTGAAGTTGCTCACACCAACCGAACGAACCTTCCCTGCCTGCACTAGTTCAGCCATGACCTCCATCTCAGCCTCGGGAGGAGAAAAACCCCAGGGCTGATGCACCATATAGAGATCGATGGAATAACCATCCAAGAAGTGGATTCGGTCACCGATAGTGCGGGGGATATTACGAGCGGTCCTGAACATCGGGAACCACTTGGTGGCAACAATGACTTCATCATCCTTCATCTCAGCAGCTCGTAAAGCGTTAGCCAGTCCCCGCTCTGAGCGTCCGCGACCGTAAATCTCCGCAGTATCGAACCAGTTGATGCCACCATCTAGAGCAGTTTTGATGATCCCATTCATTTTTTCCTGGGAGATCTCGGGGAACATCATCCCGAATATACCTGCACCGCCAGCGAATTGCATTACACCCAATCCGATAGGCGTGATTTCGATGTCGGTTTGACCGAGCCGTCTTTTTTTGATAGGTTCACCCAACGTCATAAGCTTTCTCCACAGTTAGATTCTGCATCGTCGATTAACCTTCCATTCCGGTATTGCGATCACGAATTACGTACGTTTAGTCTGGTGCGGCAGTAAGAAAACCAGAGGGACCCCGAGGAGCATGATAATCGCACTATACTGAAAACCTAGCCGTAGGCCGACCAAATCCCCTACCCTGCCCAAAATGACAATTACAACAGCGCGGATGATAAACCCCATGGCCATGTATACACCGTTCGCCAAGGCGCGATTCTCCAGATAGCTCTCCTGCACCCATGCCATGATGACCGGTGTTGGTGACAGTGCAAAAAAGCCCAGTACTGGCAACAGTAGTGCCTGTGTCAATCCACTCGTCCTCAAGAAGGCGAGCGCGAGGATGGGTGTACCGACCATCGAGATTAGAAGAATCACCTTGCGTCCTACCCTATCGCTGATAGACCCACCAACAATCGCACCCACAACAGCGGCCGCCTCTAAAATTGTCAGAGCCGCTCCCGCTTGCCACAGTCCCACACCTTCGTCAACGAGAAAGATAGGTAGATACGTGGTAAGCGAGGCGCTCATGAAAGAACGCGTGACAAGAACTCCCGAAAGAGGCAGCATCATTGGTCTCATGGCACGCAGCGCAGCTCGCCATGGAAGAGCCTCTGCCGCACCTGGATCACGCCCAGGGACTGCCCTGAGTCGAAGATAAAGAATTCCAGAGACAATCCACCCACCGATCATTAACCAGGCCAATCCACCCAGAGACAAATACGCAATGGCGGTAACCAACAGTATGGGACCTACGGTCCGCCCCAACTCACCGCCCACCATCCAGAAACCCATCCCCCGGCCCAAACTCGACCCGGAGA
>DAOUDJ010000097.1:0-7091 GCA_034430795.1 Anaerolineales bacterium
CAGCCTTTGATACCGCCAGTCAATCCTCTAAGAGGTGAACCACCGACTGGAGAGCCGGATGCGGGAGATCCGCACGTCCGGTTCGGAGGGGGGAGGGGCCGGGAACTCAACCGGTCCTTCCTACCCTATCAGAGAAATCCGCACATCATAACCATCGTGGGTCTAGCGCTCGGGCGGTGTCCATCCCAGCCGCTTGCGCCAGGTCGCGTAGCGTGAGTAGAGGTGCACGAGAGGGCAGGAGCGGCGACCCAGGATTTCCGCCGCGGTGAGAGCCGTTCGGAAGGTTTCCACATCGTGGAATATGGGCATCTTGATCACGGTCTGACCCACCTCGGATGGGGCGTGCGAGTCTGAACCGGCGGTTTGCAAAATGCCGGCCTTTAGCGCGAATTCGAGCGCCACCCTGTTTGGATGGTCGGACCAGGTCCGGGCATTGTACGTCTCGATTGCGTCCACATGGGGCAAGATTCGGTGCAGATCCTCCTCAGCCCACGATCCAGAGCGGGTGTGATCGAAGGGATGAGAGACGCTGATGAACGCCCCCTGGTCTCTCAATCTGGAAATCGTCTCTTCCGGGGTTAGCCCCGGCGGAATTTCCTCCTGAAGAAAATACCCCAGCAGTTCCCCCTTTGTGGTTTTGATCTCCTCTCCGATGATCACGCGTTCCGGGTCTAATGCGGCTGCCTGAAATGCCCCCGCGGTCGTGTTGTGGTCGGTAATGGCAATGCGGTCAATCCCTTTCCGAACACAGATATCCAGCAAGCGCTCAGGGGATAGTAGACTGTCTGTTGAGTGATAGGTATGGCTGTGAAGTTCGACCGTGAGCTGCTGCATGGTTTTACCGAAAGACCTTTCGATGAGATCGGCGCGAAAAGGGAAGTGTTCAGGATGGTTGTTGGGAACCCTGTTCCAGCGCCGTGGGTTCAAGCAACAGTAGATCCTTCGAAAAAAGCCAGGTGGTTAGCCCCAGCGCGACACCGAACCACAGCGTCGCGAAACGGATGATCAGCGTCGCCGTCGTAGCTGTGCTGGCGGGAAGGGCCAGCAGCAGTATGAGCATGCCGGTCATACTCACCTCCACAGCCCCCAATCCTCCTGGGAGGGTGGACACTGCGCCGATCACGGTTGAGAACGAGAGGGTGAAGACCGCCATTGAAAACGTATGCCAACCTGCGGGGATACCTAACCCAAGCAGCACCAGGTACATGGCGATGCCCTCTCCAAGCCAGGCAATGATACCAAGACCAACGGCGATAACCGTTGGACGAGGCCGGAACAGCATATAGGTGCCCTCATAGAACTCCCGTAAATGATGGCTGACGCGCTTGACCAATGGAAGGCGCTCCGCTGTGTCTAATGCCCAAAGCGCAGCCGGGCGAATCTGCGAAAGAATGATTCCGGCAATGAGTAAAGTGAGAACGATCGCGAACGCGGGCCAATAGCGCGGGTATGCGATCACTCCAAGTGTTGACAACAAGAGAACAGCGAGCCCGTCACTGATGCGTTCTGCTAAAACAACGGTGACGCCGCGGGCAACGGGTATGCGGGTCTCTCGATTAAGCCACACACCTTTCAATGCTTCGCCAACTTTCCCGGGTGTGACGGCTAGAGGGAAACCGGCGACAAACAGCTGCGCGCTTTTCCGCAGGGATAGATTATGCACGCCGATCTGGCCCAGATAGAAATGCCACTTGATAAACCGCAGGCTGTAGTTGAAAAGCGTTCCAGCGAGAATTAACGGGATTAAGGACCAGGAAAAAGTCGCCAGATGGGAACCCACCTGGCGGATATCGCTGAAGAGCGCCAACCCAAGAGCGACAACGAAGCCCAGGACGAGACCGGCTAGAAGCCGTCGACGGAGGGAGCCCATCATCGTCCGCGAAGCAGACTTAAGCCTCCAATCGCCGCCGCGGCCAAAAGCGTCAGACCAACGATAGCCTGGATCACCGTCTTCGGCTCCATGCCAGGCAGGACGACTTCTCCATCCCCGTAGTTTTTAAACATCTGGCCCCATGGGTTCTCCAGGGCAGCCTTGACCCGTTTGCGGCCGACGAAAGGATACCAATAGACATTGTGATAGAAGTTGCTGGCAAAGTAGGACCAGGGAACAAGAGGGCTTTGCAGCAGCAGTTTTTCAAGTGGTTTCAAAGGACCATGGTAGATCATCTTTTGACCACGGCTGGCGAATGTATCGGTCTGGACGAACTCCCAGGGAGTTTCCTGCTCGATATCGTAGCCGACGATCTCGATCTCATCAGGATTACCGATGCCCAGATTGAGTTCATGGGCGCGGCGGATGAAGCGGATCTGCATCGGGTCGAAGCCCTGGAGCTTGGCGGAGACCGCATCGATCGCCACCTGGTCGGCCGAGGCCAGCAGGATGTCCTTCTGGTGCCAGTGCATTGCGCGCGGCCCAGGGCCGTCGCCGGCGAACGTGCCATCCATCACCGCGAACAAGCCCGGGTGGATTTCGCGCTGGATCATGAGCAGGTCGATGAGCGTATCGTGGATCACCGCGTGGGTCCAGTGGCGGTCCCGGTGAAGTAATCCGCCGAAGGCGTTCTTCATTGCCCCCGTGATCGTTGTGAAAACGTGCGTTTTAACCGTTGGCAGCTGGATCATGTTCATCCCCACGAGCGCTTTGGGAATGAATAAGCCCTGAGGGTAGACTTTATCGAGGACCAGCAATTTATGGTTCTTGGGAATGTATTCAAACCATTCGAAGGCTTCCTCATAAAGGTAGATGCAGGGGATTTTGTATTTGTCGGTGACAAAGCGGTGTTTGTTGTTGAACTCGCCGACACTCGTGTCGACCACAACGGTGTCGTTATGAACACCGACGATGTCTTTATAACCTGCGCCCTGGAGCGCCTGTGTCACGCCTTCAATCTGCCAGGGGGTCGAGGAGCAGGCCGGATACCAGGTCTGCCAGGAGATATTGATTTTCAGCCCGGTCTTGATTTCCTTTGGGAGCACCGCTTCAAAATCTGCAAGCCGCATAACTTCCTGAATATCATCTAAGACTGTATCCGGGGAGGTTTTCAGAACAGCGACCTTCCCAAATCCCGGTTGTTTTGACATCTGACCCTCCTGTGGTGTGCCTCCATTCTAACCTACACCGTGGAAGCCGTGTAGTCGCCTGCACGAACTGACAGATGGCCCATGTTTTATCGAGTGAATCGAACTTTTGACGAATCGACCTGGTCGTTTCCGTAGAGCCCCTTCAGCGTGCTACAATAGCTCTAATGGAGCAGAAATCATCAAGTTCACTCACTGCCTTCGACGATTTATTCCCTGAGGATGTCTCTCGACCCGCAGAGAAACGTGGCGATTGGGTTTGGATCTATCTCCCGTTCCTGACCGCGGTTCTGGCGCTTGTGGGCATCAGCTTCCTGATCGTTCGCGCAGGTTTTGGTTCGATGAGCGCATGGGCGGATGCGTCGCTGAGCTTGATACTCCTGCCGATAATCATTCTGGGGTTGATCCCGCTCACTCTCTTCGGGTTAATGATATACGGTGTTATTAAACTTATCGCTATATTGCCGGACTTGTTTCAAAGCGTTAGGAGGATTTTCGGGCAGGCTGCGAATGCCATCCAACGAACTGGCGACATTGCCGTTCACCCGTTAATCGTGATGAAGTCCTCTTGGGCTGGGCTGCGAGCGAGTTGCGGCTGGCTTGTATCCATCGTGAGAGTATTCAAGGGAGAGACACATGACTGAGGATTCTAATTGGAAGACTCGCACACTCATCGTCGGGGTTCTCGCCGGCGCGCTCACCGGCCTCGGTGTCGCCTTCGTCCTGATCCAGCGTGCTGAGCAAGAAGGTGGGGTGGTACAAATGCGTACATCCGAGGGGCTCAAGCTGGGTATGGGCGTCCTGGGTTTACTGCGGCAGGTTGGTCAGATCGACGCTCGAGGCGATCAATAATTCAACTTTAATCCTCGCCTGCTTCGGCGCGCCCAGAGGATGGTATTAGAAGTGACTGTACTATTGGAGTCTGTCGCATGACAGGCTCTTTTTGTTTAACAAGCAGTAAGCATGAGCCTCCCCTGGCCTGGAGGGATGTGTTCGTAGACTTCACGATGTTCGCATTCAAGAGACCGCCCCTACGCTCGAGGATATTTCCCTCTACCTAGCGGGAAACTAAGACTAATCATCAAACGGAACTTCAACGACGAGTTCCTGAACCTCTTGATACAGATCGGCGATGATTGTCTGAACGCGTTGGACCGTCTCGGCTCTGGGGATTAACTCAACCTGCTCACTGTCCCGGCGTTTAGCCTCCACCGAATTTTCCTTGAGAGAGCGCTTACTCACAGTGAGGCGCAGCGGGAGCCCGATTAGATCGGCATCGGCGAACTTCACACCGGGGCTCTCCTCGCGATCGTCGTAGAGGACTTCTACGCCTGCATCGATCAGTTCTTCATACACGCCTTGCGCAGCATCCTCCGCGCCCTTCAACGAGAGTAAATGGACTTCATAGGGGGCGATGGTGATGGGCAAGATTAACCCGTTCTCATCGTTATACTCCTCGGCGGCTGAGGCGAGCAATCTGCCGCTGCCGATGCCGTAAGATCCCATGATCACGTATTGTGTCTCGCCGTTTTGATCGAGGAAGGTGCTATCCATGGCTTTACTGTACCGGGTCCCCAATTTGAAGATATTCCCGACCTCGATACCCCGCGAGGCGCGTATTTCCGCATCACATTGTGGACAAGCGAAGCCTTCTTCAGCGAGGGTGATGTCGGCGATAACATCCGCCTCGAAATCACGCCCGATGTTGACGTTCTTCAAGTGATACCCTTCTTCGTTCGCCCCGGCGACGAGATTGGGCGAATCCGGAATTAAGTCATCGACGACGACAAGGGTATCCTTCACCGCGATGGGAGACGCGTAACCGGGCACTGCGCCGACCGCGCGGATTTCTTCGTCGGTCGCTGGACGAAGTTCTTTCGCTTTTACGGTATTGGCGAGCTTAATTTCGTTCAAGTCCATATCCCCGCGGACGATGGCGAACACAAATTTCTCGTGCTCTTCGGTCCCTTCGGGGATCGTGGCGATCATGAACACGGCTTTGGCGGTGCGTGATTTGGGAACGCCGAGGAAGTCGGCGAGTTCTTCGATGGTTGTCATCTCGGGAGTTTCGATTTTCTCTACCGGCAGCAGCTCTTCTTTTTCAGGTTTGGGTTTCCGAAAACGGGCGATGTGCCGGTTGGCGGCATAGCCGCAATCATCGCAGATCAGGAGCGTATCTTCACCGACGGGGGTGAGATACATAAACTCATGAGCCAGGCTCCCCCCCATCATGCCCACGTCGGACTTCACCGCGATTACAGGCACGCCGCTGCGATGGAAAATGTTGAAATAAGCCTGGTAGTGGGCGCGGTACTGACGATCAAGCCCTTCCATGTCAGCGTCGAGGCTGTAGCTGTCTTTCATGGTGAACTCACGTACGCGGATCAAGCCGGCTCGCGGCCGAGGATCATCCCGCCATTTCGTTTGAATGTGGTAAATCAACATTGGCAACTGCCGGTAGGAATGGATTTCCTTGCAAATGAGATCGGCGACAACTTCCTCGTGTGTCATGGCCAGCACCATGTCACGCCCTGCTTTGTCCTTAAAACGGCCCATCTCAGAACCAATCTGATACCAGCGCTTGGTTTTCTTCCAGATGTCGGCGGGATGGATGACCGGCATGGAAATCTCTTGTCCACCAATGGCGTTCATCTCCTCGCGCATAATGTTTTCGATCTTGGTCAGCGAACGCTTCGCGAATGGCATATAGGTGAAAATTCCGGCTGCAAGCTGGCGTATAAACCCTGCCCGCAGTAAGAGCTCGTGGCTTGCGATCTCGGCCTCGGAAGGCCGATCGCGCAAGGTTTGGCTGAAGAGTTTGCTCATTCTCATGGTTTTACCTCCTAAATTCTCCGGCCCTGTCAAGGCGCAGGATGTTTGCATTGAGATGATGAAAAGAAAAAGCCCCGGTGCTGCGGGGCATAGGTTCGCCGACTACGGCTGTCCGCTGGTTTAGGGTTCAACTATTCTAGCGAACACAAACCAATGCCCAGACTGCTTTGCAGCTAGGGACGGGCGGGAAGCCTGGGGCAGCGATTAATCGACGATTCATCATTGACGTAAGTTACCATCAGGGCCAGTTTCCGTCAAGCGTCGAATTTGGCCCTTTTTGATTTCATCTGGCATACATCAAATGTGCGTGGCATAATGCCTCCTGTTGTGAATGCTTTATCGTATCGCCGCCGTTTAATTGCGCTTACTAGCTTCACCCTCCTCGGGGCGTTGTTGATCAGCGCGTGCCAGGGTGTCGAAGGTCCTGCGCCCTCAGGGACATTGCCTTCGACCACAGGGGACGCATCGCTGACCGTTGTTCCACCGACGCCCTTCCAATCGCTCGACCGAACCTCTACCGCAAGCGTAGTCAATCTTTGGCTCTCGCCGGGATTGCCGGATACATTAAGGATGCGGGTCGCGGATCTTGTGGACCAGGGAGCAGGAGGATTTAAGCTTACCGGCGAGCCATCCGCGGCGCAGGTGAGGGTTGAACAAGGCGGTGAGATTCAGATCGCGGATTGGGTCTATGCGCTTGTGGCGCCGTTCCCAACGGTTGAGGATGGCATGAGCTTCGAATCCCTGCGTGCGCTCTGGTCAGGTGAGGCGCAGGAAGGTAGGTCGATATTTCTTACAGAGGACGTTTTCGAGGTGATGTCTGCTGTTCTGGGGATACCCTCCAGAGCATGGGTACATGTCACCGCGGCGGAGGATCTCCTTGATCTCACATGGGAGGAGAGACCGGCCTATGCCATCGTCCCCTACGAGGATCTGGAGCCGCGCTGGAAAGTGCTGGAGTTGGAGAAGCAGTCGCCTATTCGAAAGAATTTCGATCGAGAGGTGTATCCGCTGATTGCATCCTTCGGTATGAGCGGTGACCCAGAAGCGACAGATCAGCTGCGTTCATCGCTTGATACTCCCTTCAGTAATTACAACCCAAATAAGCTGACGACTTTAGTCATGACCGGGGTTACGGCGCTTACCCGTGCCACGGCCTGGAGGATGGAGACTCGGGGCATTGG
>DAOUDJ010000098.1:0-3737 GCA_034430795.1 Anaerolineales bacterium
AGGGATTCGATTTGAGGGAAGTGGGTTATTTCGTGGGAGGCGAAGTAACTCGCTTGCTGCTTGATGGTGAGAGTACCAAACTCTTCATGTTCTCCCGTCCTCCACCAATCCCGGAGAGGGAGATTTTCCAATTTGGTAAGGACCTTCTGGCGAGAATCATTATAGGTTTTGAAGATTTCCTCAGTTGTTGGAGGGCGTTCTTCCTCTCGGGCTGCCCATTCGAATACCGCTTTGGACTCCAGTTTTGGATTGTCTTGATCTATCATCAAATTGATACGGAATTCCATCACACCCTGAGCGTCTCGCAAGTGAGAGACGGCGTTGCGGATATTCCAGCCGCCATCCTCCGGAACTTGATTCATATCTCCCTCGGTTAACCCCTCCATTAAGACAGCGACATCTTGAGGTGTCTGGCGAAGTCTCTCCAATACATCAAACGGGTCGAGGGCATCTAACCAATAGACAGGGAGGAACCTTTTGAATGTTTGTGGTCTGGCATTGCATATCGGACAATTTACGGAAGGCTCTTTGAGTACCAGGTGACCACAAGTGCGGCATACGTAAGGATGAGGGGTTTCATTGATTAACGGCAACCGCGCTTCAACCATGGCGTCTGCACCAAGCTTCAGGGCGGCTGTAAGATCAGAGCTAACATCGAAATTGGAGACGACATCAATTGCTTTGTACAACTCATCAGCCAACGTGGATTTGCCGGAAGGTAGTTTTATACCAAATGCGGCTCGACGGGAAATGGCTTCCGCAGCACTGCGCGCAAGTTTGGCATTGTTGTATTGTCCTTCTCCCTCCAATCTCGCAGCGAGCGCGAATAAATAGGGGATTGTGTTACTGGAATCATCATTTTGGTTTGCCATTGATCCTCCTCCGTATGATTATAGCGTCAAAGGGTAATTTCTATGTCGCAAATATCACGATGAGATACATGCGAAATAATAGCCCACAGGCTACAGACCTGACGATCCCTGGTTGATTGAAAACCTTGTGCCTTTCTCTGGTCGTAGTCGGGCTCATACCCTCCGGATCTTGGGTTCAAATCCTGAGTACCCTTATGAACGAAAAAAGCACCCTCTCCGGTGCTTTTTTTCTCAGGTAGCGGGGCTTGAATTCCATAGTCCCCGGAATATAGTGGAGGGGGGCCTGTCCCGAGCGAAGCGTGGGGAACCGAGGACCTTCAGGTTACACCGTGCCGCACCGTTGCCGGTGCGGTGTGAGTTCCCTAGCCAAGCCCGCCAAGGCAGGCGAATTCTGAAATTGGGGGCTTGGAGCGTCAGGCTGGTGTTCCAAGGGTGGCTTTGCAATTTTCGACTACTCAGAACCCAGTGAGCGTTATTTTTAATTATCCTACACGTGAGAGTCAACCCGGTAAGTGCATTCGGGGAATTGAACAGGAACCCCACTAACCTCACTTTCATTCTTCTGTATTGCACTTGCGAGTTGAATCTACGAAATAATGTTTGAAGAAAAGGCGAGGTTATCATCCTTGGATTCGTTTTGGCTTGTGAAATTCCTCATTTACCTCTCGGATGTGAACGGGTATGATTATGCTACTCATGTCCGGAAGCAATACTGCCGCTGTAATCTTGTGACCCAGCGGATTACTGGATGAAAGAACACGAACCGTATGAATGTTCTGCTGATTTATCCGAAATTTCCAGATACCTTTTGGAGTTTTAAACATGCGCTTCGCTTCATCCGCAAACAGGCGTCCCAACCTCCGTTAGGTCTCTGCACAGTTGCAGCCATGTTGCCGGAAGCTTGGGGAATAAGGTTAATTGACCTCAATGTCCGAAGATTAAGGAAGGTGGATCTGTCTTGGGCGGACTGCGTTTTCATAAGCGGTATGACTCTGCAGAGGACCTCTGCGAATGAGGTCATCGCGCGCTGTAAAGAGGCAGGACTCACGATAGTTGCAGGCGGACCCCTGTTTACGATTGAACACGAATCCTTCGAAGAGGTTGATCACTTCGTATTAAACGAAGCTGAGCTGACGTTGCCCGAATTCCTCAAGGATTTTCTTAACGGGAAAGCTGAGAGAATCTATACCACCGACGGATTCGCCGAGTTAAGAGAGTCTCCGATACCGAAATGGGATATCATCGACAGGGATCGCTACGCTACAATGTGTGTGCAATTTTCCCGCGGTTGCCCTTATAACTGTGAGTTCTGCAACGTCACTACCCTTTTCGGGCATCGCCCACGCACGAAACGTCCCCAGCAGATCATCTCCGAGCTAGATCGACTCTACGGATTAGGCTGGCGCGGTGGTGTTTTCTTTGTGGACGATAACCTCATTGGCCATAAAAAAGCCCTCAAGGATGAGCTTCTACCTGCGTTGATTGAATGGAGAAAAGACAAGCGCGGTATGACCTTCGGCACCCAGGTTTCGATAAACCTTGCCGATGACAGGGAACTTATAAACATGATGGTCGAGGCTGGTTTTCGAACAGTCTTTATCGGCATTGAAACTCCGAATGAAGAGAGCCTAGCTGAATGCAACAAAAAACCTAATCTTAATCGCGACCTCGCCGCGGATGTTAAACGCATTCAGCGCGCAGGGCTTGAGGTTCAAGGCGGGTTCATTGTTGGCTTCGACCATGACACACCCAACATATTCCGACGCCAGATTGACTTCATTCAAAACAGTGGGATCGTCACCGCCATGGTCGGAATGCTCCAGGCACCTGACGGAACTAAGCTGTTCACGCGGTTAAAGCAAGCTGGACGCTTGCTTGGAAAAATAACCGGTGACAACGTTGATGGTTCAACAAATATTATCCCGATGATGGGCCTTGAGACTCTGCGAAAAGGGTATCAAGAGATCACAAGGACTATTTACAATCCTGAGGAATACTATCAGCGTATTAAAACCTTCTTTCAGGAATACCAGCCACCATCGATAAAAATGCAATGGCAATTCCGCCCTATCCTGAACCATCTATATGCCTTCTTGATGTCCATGTACCGTCTGGGGATTGTGGGGAAGGAGCGATTGCAGTATTGGAAGCTCCTGGGGTGGACGATCCGTCACAAACCGAAGTTATTTCCGCTAGCTGTGACACTGGCAATCTACGGTTACCACTTCCGGACCGTTACTGAGCTGCGGATTCTTTAGCTACAAATATTCGGGGTGCACTGCAACCAATTGTCCTCAAGCCCCAATCTACATACCCAGGGTTTCTTCCGGCTCTGTCATGAGATCATCTGTGGTTTCTTAGGTAAAGAGATATCCCCTCCAACAATAACTTGGTTAAGATATCAGATATATATATTTTAGATTCAACTACGAAGTGCAACTCTGGATTCGAAATAGATTAGCATCACTCAAATGGATCTGACCGCTAACTTGTTCTGAATTCCATTCCTAAGGGGAGGCTTTTCGGATTCGCCTATCCAGAGCGAAGCGTGGGAAACCGAGGATCTTCAGGTTACACCGTGGGGGTTGTCCCAAAAGGGCAACCCCTTAAAAAGTGGGCGGAACAGGACTCGAACCTGCGACCTCTTCTGTGTAAGAGAATTCAAGGGTTTTCCATGGAGTATCCTGGTTACCATCCAGTGATTTTCCCTCTATAAAATGCCTCGATTATGGGTGATGATCGTCCAAGGTGTCTATGTAGTCCATGCTCTGTTACCGCAACTGCACCAAAACTGCACCAGACTAAGCATAGTTTCATCACACCTCTAAAATATTAACACAAGGAAAGGCGACTCGAATACCATCT
>DAOUDJ010000099.1:0-1944 GCA_034430795.1 Anaerolineales bacterium
ATACATCTTGAATACTATTGCACAGCATATTCAACGATGGGTCAAACTTAAGAACCCGTCTCTGTTCGCCGATGCCGTGTTCGATCTCACACGCAGTAAATCAGAACTCATGCTTGAGAACGCCTTTCTGCGACAGCAGCTCATCGTGCTCAATCGCCAGGTGATACGTCCTGCCATCAAGCCGCGCGAGCGTGTCTTTCTGGTGGTGTTGGCCAGCGGTGTGATGGCCGAAAATGTACATCCGTTCTCGAAAATGTGCCGGAAAATACTCTGAGCGATTCGATCACGGTCCTGAAATCCCGATAGAACAGATTGACCCTCGTTTCATTATACAGAACCCCTCCAGAGCATCATTATCGAGTTCCGTAGTCCCCGGAACAAAGTGGAGTGGAGGGGGTTCTGTCCAGAGCGAAGCGTGGGGAATCCAGGATCCGGAGATCTCGGGTTCAAATACGAAGATGGGGGTCTTTGAGAATCAGACCGAATTAGCAAAGGCTACCAAAGTATGTGAATACGTCCGTTCCCCTACTCCTTTTTGATCCAGGAAAACAAATTCAAAGATTTTGAAAAGCCTGACGGTCTACGTTTCGTCCAGGGGGCTCAATTTGAGCGTTTCGGAAACGGGCTGATAACCCCCAGATCCTCGGTTCTACTCTTGCACAAGGGGTGTGATGGCCGAAAATGTACATCCATTCTAGAAAATGTGCCAGAAAATACTCCGAGCGATATGATCACGGTCATGAAATCCTGATAGGAAAGATTGACCCTGGGTTCATTCAACAGAATCCCTGCAGAGGATCATTGTCGGATTCGCCTGTCCAGAACCCTTCGATGCACTCCCCACTCCCTTCGGTCGGGGACTTCGCAGGATAAACTCCGCGTGGGGAACTCGGGATCCAGATGTTCTTTGTTGGAATCCCTTAATCGGGGTCTTGGAGAGTCAGGCTGAATTATTAAGAGCTACCAGTAAATGTGCATATATCTTCTCAAATGTTAGGGGTCACCCAATCCCTTTTCGGGCTAAGCAAATGAATTCAAAGATTTGTTAAAGCCTGACGGTCTACGTTTCGTCCGGGGGGTCGAAATTCAGAGCTCAAGAGCCAGGCTCATAACCCCCAGGTTACGAGTTCGAACCCTAAACAAGGGGGCTTGGAAGAGAAAAGGCACCCTTTCAGGTGCCTTAAGGTAGCGGGGCTCAGATTCGAACTGAGGACCTTCAGGTTATGAGTTCGCTTCCCAAAATGGGGGCCTTGGACCGTCAGGTTGGTGTTCCAAGGGTGGCCTACCGATTTTCAACTGCTCGGAACCCAGCGAGTATTGGTTGGAATTATCCTACACGCGGAGGGTAAACCTGGCAAGTGCATTTGGGGTATAGGGCAGGAACGCCAATACCATCACCTTCATTCTTCTGTGTTGTACTTGGTTGATGAATCCAAGCATTGAGTTCGATCAATAGCAAACAGGTTACTTGCTGAAAGAGGCTCTAACTCTAGCGTCGTAGTTTCAACTCCCATGACGCCTGGCGGATCGGATAAGTAGCCAGCACACCCATATTTTCTATGGCCATACAAGGAGCGAGAGCGAAACTACTTTGCTAGAGCTCCCTCTTCATCTCCTCATATTCCTCTTTGCTGATTTCGCCTTTAGCGTACCGCTTTTTTATGATCGACAAAGGTGTTTCCGTCTCTCTAATCTCATCTTGATGGCTTCTGGGCTTGGGCTCATCTTGCCTTGACCAGAAACCTCCCCTTCGTCCAAACATCATGAACATGAACATTGCCATCATGATGATCCCAATGATGGGGAAAACGATCCATACTCCACTCAATGTGAAATCTCCAGGGAACATCTTATTCTCTCCTTTCTCTATCAGCGACGGGGATTTCAAGAACTCAGCCAAGTCTTCCAGGTCGCCATCGCTGATATTCCAGCGCGGCATTTCAG
>DAOUDJ010000100.1:0-31625 GCA_034430795.1 Anaerolineales bacterium
GGGTTATAACCGAAAGTTGTGGATTGGCATGAGAAAGAAAGGCGGCGTATCCTTCGGGTGATCAAACCCAAAGCCGGTAAATACCGGAGAAAGGATACGCCATGCTTGAGCTTATCACGAATGAGTCTGAAGGAACAGCGCCGGAAGTTACTCAAAGCCTGGATGAGCTGGCTCGCGAAGGTGCACGGAGAATGATAGCAAAAGCCTTGAAGCTTGAAGTTGATGAACACATCGAAAAGCTTAGCCATCTGCGTAACGAACGAGGACACGCCTTGGTTGTGCGCAACGGCAAGGGTCGGGAGCGCACACTGACCATGGGAGCAGGCGTCGTCAAGATCCAAGCGCCCAGAGTGAATGACCGCCGTGCGGAACACCGCTTTAGCAGCAGGATCTTGCCACCCTACATGCGCCGCTCGCCGCGGCTGGAAGAAGCGCTTCCGGTCCTGTACCTGCGAGGTCTCTCGACGGGTGACTTCTCGAAAGCACTGCCCGTGCTGCTGGGGCCAGAGGCAGCCGGGCTCTCGGCGACGACAATCAGCCGCCTGATCCGGATCTGGCAGGACGAGTACCAAGCCTGGCGCAAACGCTCGCTTGTAGGGAAGGATTACGTTTACATCTGGGCCGATGGGGTGTATTTCCGGGTCCGGCTGGAAGAAGACCGCCTGGCGTGCCTGGTGATCATTGGGGTACTTGCGGATGGCACGAAAGAAGTCATTGCCCTGGAAGACGGCTATCGGGAATCGCAGGAATCGTGGGCCTGTCTGCTGCGTGATCTGAAGCGCCGGGGCATGCCGGCACCTATACTGGCCGTTGGCGATGGTGCCTTGGGCTTCTGGGGTGCCCTTAGGGACGTTTATCCCAAAACCCGGGAGCAGCGCTGCTGGGTGCACAAGATTGCCAACGTGCTCGACAAGCTGCCTAAGCGGCTGCAGGCACGGGCCAAGGCTATGCTGCACGAGATCATGCGAGCGCCGGATCGGCAGAGTGCTGAAGAGGATATTGAGCGCTTTGTACAGGAGTTTGAAGCTCGCTACCCGAAGGCAGTTAAGTGCCTGGTAAAGGACCAGGAGACAATGCTGACGCTTTTCGACTTCCCAGCCGAGCACTGGATCCACCTGCGTACAACCAACCCGATTGAGTCGGCCTTCGCCACTGTGAAATCGCGCACACGCCAGACCAAAGGAGCTGGCTCCAGGAAGGCAGGTTTGGCTCTCGCTAGTAAGCTGATTCTTGCAGCCCAAGAACGTTGGCGTAAGGTGAATGCGCCTCACTTGGTGACATTGGTGCGAGCTGGGATAGAGTTCAAAGACGGAAAACAAGTTGCCCATCACATTGTTGAGGAGGAAGAGCTATTGGTAGAGAACACACCCATGAGGGTCGCCGCCTAATATGTCTGATCCACAACATTTGACAATATCCCTCTTTTTGTAAATTGATGTTTACTCAACTGATAAAAAATAGCCAATCTGATCAGTTCTAGAATGGGAAAATATTCCAATCGACTGTGGTGTATGATGAAGTGGAATAAATTTCAGAGAATTACTAATTAGCCCGCAAGCCACTTTTTTGAAATGACTAACAAGAGAAAAATAATACCAAGCAAGTCGAATGTTGAGCAGTTCTTCGCCGTTGTGGAGGAGTCTATGAAACTCAGGTTTCGTGACTTGGAGAAACACCTTCCGCATCAAGGTGATAAGGGAGGCGTAAGGGAAAGAAGGGTCGCGGATTTCTTGGTTTCGATCCTTCCCGCGAAGTATGGAAAACATTAGCTCACTCATTCCCTTTCTCATCCCCATCGTTCTGCTGCAACTCGGGTTGATGGTCTTTGCCCTGGTGGATTTGATCCGACGCGAAAGAACCAAAGGCCCCAAGTGGGTCTGGGCGCTCGTCATTATCTTTGTCAATCTCATTGGCCCGATTGTCTATCTCGTAGTCGGGCGGGAGGAATAAATGGCTGCAATTCGCATCGAAGGTTTGCAGAAATTTTACGGTCAGGTGCGCGCGCTCGATGGCTTAGATCTCACGGTGGAGCCGGGTACGATCTTTGGTTTTCTCGGCCCCAATGGCGCCGGTAAGACAACGACCATCCGCGTTCTCACCGGCCTGGCGCACGCTACCGAAGGCCGTGCCTGGGTAATGGGGGCGGAAATTACCGCCGATGGTAATGAAGTCGCCCGCCGCATTGGCTATCTGCCGGAAGAACCCGCATTTTATACCTGGATGACCCCGCGCGAGTTTTTGGATCATGTTGGGCGCGTGCTCGGACTTTCGACCATCGAACGCTCAGCGCGCGTCAAAGAACTGCTTGAGCTGGTGGGGTTGGCCGAGGTGGGCAAACGACGTATCGGCGGCTTTTCGCGGGGGATGCGCCAACGGCTGGGTCTGGCACAGGCACTAGTCAACCGGCCCGAGGTGCTGTTCCTCGACGATGCGGTGAGCGGGCTGGACCCGGCCGGGCGCAAAGAAGTGTTGGAACTGATCGAGCGCCTGCGCGGGCAGTGCACCGTGTTCATGTCCACGCACATCCTGGCGGACGTAGAGCGGGTGTGCGACACCATCGGAATCATCGCACGCGGGCGGCTGGTGACCCAGGCGCCCCGCGAGGCTCTGCTGGCCCAGTATGCGATACCCGCCTTTGAAGTGGAGACCGACAGCGGATTTGAAGCGCCGCTCAACGGCTGGGCCGAGGCGCTGCGCCAGAAGAGTTGGGTCCAATCCGTTTCAATCAGTGGACTGAAGGGCCGGGTCATCGTCCATGAAATAGAGACGGCTAAGCGAGAACTGCTGCCTTCGGCCGTTCAGGCCGGACTGGTGTTGACGCGCTACGAAATGCTGCGGCCATCGTTGGAAGACGTTTTCTTGCGGCTGGTAGGCGAAGGAAGGAAAGTATGAACTTCCTGGCTGCTCTTCGCAAAGAATGGCTGGAACAATGGCGGACATATCGTCTGCTCGCTGTGGGGGTGGTATTGGTTGCCTTTGGGCTGTTATCGCCGTTGATTGCCAAATACACACCGGAGATAATCAAGCTAATACCCAACGGCGAGGCCATAGCCCAGCTTATACCTACGCCAACGGTGATGGATGCGGTGACGCAGTATATCAAGAACATCGGCCAGTTTGGCGTCGTCCTTGCCCTGCTGTTGACCATGGGCGCGGTAGCTCAGGAAAAAGATAAAGGCACGGCTGCCATGATGCTGGTCAAGCCGCTGCCGCGCGTGACGTTCCTGGTCGCCAAATTCACGGCGCTGGCGCTGATGTTTGCCGTCGCCATCGCCATAGCGGGCGCGGCTTGCTATTACTACACAGGGCTGCTGTTTGGCGCGCTTGATGTGCCGCGCTGGCTGGCACTTAACGGTTTAATGATTGTGTTTGTGCTTGTCTATGTCGCGCTGACGCTGTTCTGCAGTGTGGTGACCAAATCGCAGGCGGCGGCTGGGGGTCTGGCGCTTTGCCTGCTGTTCATCCTGGGGCTTACCGGCTCAATCCCGGGCTTGGGTGAATACCTGCCAGGGCACTTGCTTGCGTGGGGAGGAGGACTAATGGCGGGGCAAGGCGAGGCTTTCTGGCCAGCTTTATGGGTGAGTGTGGGGATTATTGTTGTCGCGCTAATAGGGGCAAGGCTCATCTTTGAAAAGCAGGAACTTTAAGCCAAGCCCTACTTCACTTACACACTCAGTTTTATGCTGATGATCAGCTCGCCGATGATCCTCTGTGTGGGCTTTGAGTGTAAGGTCGCAGTTGTTTGCCGCTACAATTTCTTATCGTATCCTGGGAAATCTCTTTTCTCTAATAACGATATCAACCTTAAGCTTGGAGGGGTTCGATGAGCATCCACATAGGCGCAACACAGGGTTAAATTGCATCAACCGTTCTGCTGCCTGGAGATCCTATGCGAGCCAAACACATAGCTGAAACGTTCCTGCAGGATGTGGTCTGTTCCAAGGAAGTTCGGGGGGGTTGGACTATACGAGTCGCTATGGAGATAAGACTGTCTCGGCTATGGGCTCTGGGATGGGCATGCCAACCCTCTCTATATATGTGAACGAATTGGTGACCGAATATAACGTTGAAACGTTGATTCGCGTGGGAACGTGTGGTGCATTCCAACCTGACTTAAAGATTGGTGATATCGTGCTGGCTATGACTGCATCAACCAACTCGCACATCAATAAGCTTCGTTTCGACGGAATGGATTATGCGCCTGCAGCCAGCTTTGATCTCTTACTCAGCCTATACTGCTGCTACTAAATGCGGGATCGCTGTGCAAGTAGGAGGCATCTTCTCTGGTGACACGTTCTACAATGACGACCCTGATTGGTGGGAAATATGGTCCGAGTATGGCACCCTTGTTTGTGAAATGGAGTCTAACGGCCTTTACACACTCGGAGCGAAGTTAAAGATCTCAACACTCTCGATCCTAACCGTGAGTGATAGCCTGGTTACGGGTGAATCATCAACTGCCGAGCAGCGCGAAAAGAGTTTTTCACAGATGGCCGAAATTGCGTTGGAGATTGCAGCCTGATCGGATTTTCAGTCGAGATTTTACAGGGGGTCAGCAGTCTGTCTTTCCAGGCTCTATGACTTTGGTCTCATCCTGGACAAGCAAAGCTCACTATCACGATACCTATCCGTGCGCTGCCCCAAAAATATCGCTGGGACCTTTGGTAGCTGGCCCTACAAGGGGAGCGATTGGACAACGATGATTCTGGAGATGAATTCCAATGCCATTTATCATCAACCATGATTTGCTCACACAATCACGCCACTTTATTCAGGCGAAACAGGCTCTATTGGGTTGTCGGCGGAGCCGGCTCGGGCAAGACAACGATCTGTGAATCCCTTTCTACCAAATTTGAACTTCCTGTCTACGACATGGATGCCCATATTTACGGAGCCTATCACGGCCGATTTACACAGAAACGTCACCCAGCCAACAGGCATGGTCGACAGCTCGAGACGGACTGGCATGGTTACTCGATATGTCTTGGGACGAGTTCGATAGCTTTAATCAAGCAGCGCTTCCTGAATATTTAGACTTGCTTGTCGAAGACCTTGAAGCCACTAAACCCAACGCTGGCGTATTGATTGATGGTGGGATATGCAACCCGGCCCTCCTAACGCAAGCAATCCCGACTCATCAGATTGTATGCCTGTCAATACCAGAGCGGTCTAATTCCGAAATCTGGGAAGAGACCGGTGAACGAAAATCCACGAAGGAGGCAGTCTACCAATTGGTAAAGCCGGAGGAAACATGGCGCAAATTCCTCGAATTTAACAACCTAATCACACATACAATCCTGAAGGAATGTCAGGAGAATGATATCTCGGTGTGTCCCAGAGGCGAAACAGAATCGGTAAATGAATTCGCTGAGAGGGTTGCCCATGTATTGGGAATTCGACAGGGTCACAAATAGCACAGCTCGCCACGAGCCGCCCAACACCCACGTCCAGCCGACTTTACGCTTATCAAAAAACATGGCAGCCTGCTAACCACGATATTAGTACACAACACGATGTTTGGAGTCCCGCTCACAATAGGTTACATCCCCTATTGGTTATTATGAGTGTCTTAACAGACTGCCTCGAAGGGGCTGCTGGCCGCCAGGTTTTGGAGTGAGGTGAGCGGCGCTACCCGTCGCTGAAGCTGAACTTCTGGTCCCCCCTGGCGATGACGGAGGAAGTCGTTTTTATCCATCCATAACTTCCAGCACGACCAATCTTCAAGTTCAGGCTCATTCCTCAAGGCGCAGGCTGCGCCTGCGACCGGAAGCAGAGCTTCCGCACCACATACAACCAACAACCCCTCACCAGCGTGGGAAGAACCACGATGTACATCCCATGAGCGCTGCTAAGTGTTCCTTAGAGACGTCCCTTTGAAACGTAAAGCCGAATCGATCGTTGTCAGGGGGTGTGACTCAACGCTGCGCTTCGCGCAGCACTCCGTAGGAGCCAAGAGTGCTTTGCGAGGGCAGACTACTGCACCCACGTCCCCCTGTCTTGTCCTTTCCGCTTCGCTGCAAGGATGCTTCGCGAGGGACATAGGGGGGAAAAGAAAAAAAGCGATTCAACACATCGGCGGATACCGTCATATAAAGTGTCCATCAACTGGGGTATCCGCGTTTATGTCACCTTTCCACAGTAAATGGAGGAGTACCCATTAATTAAAAACGCCCCGCGCTGCTCGCGCGGGGCGCATCGTTTAGCTCCGAGTTTCTTAGATATCGAGGTTGGCCATCTGCTCATAGAACTTCCAGCGGGTGATGACATCCTCGCGGAGCGCCTCCAGTAGCTTCCCGGCCCGATCCGGATCGGACTGGCGTAGTGCACGGAAGCGATTCTGCTTGTACATAAAAGTCTCGATATTTTCGGTCGGCACCTTGGAGTCAAGCTGCAGCGGGTTTTTACCCTGGTCACCCAGCCGTGGATCGTAGCGGAAGAGCGGCCAGAAACCACTCTTCACAGCATCTTCGTGAATATCTGTGGCCGTGGTCATGTCGATGCCGTGGGCGATGCAGTGAGCGTAGGCGATGATCAGCGATGGGCCATCATAGGACTCGGCTTCACTCATCGCCTTCACCAGTTGGGTCATATTCTCGCCGTACGCGACCTGGGCTACATAGATATTGCCATAGGTCATGGCGATGGCTCCCAGATCCTTCTTGGGCATGTCCTTTCCCGCAGCTGCGAACTTTGCCACTGCGGCGCGCGGCGTGGCTTTTGAAGCCTGACCACCGGTGTTGGAGTACACACCGGTGTCCAGCAAGAGGACGTTCACGTTCTTGCCTGAGGCCAGCACGTGGTCCAGTCCGCCGTAACCGATATCATATCCCCAACCGTCGCCGCCCAATATCCAGACGGATTTGGGAACCAGGAAGTCAGCGATGCTCAACAACCGCTCCGCCTGCGGATCTTTCTGCTTCTCGAGAAGCGCCTTGAGCTCGTCGACCCGACCGCGCTGAATTTCGATCCCCTCCTGCGTCGAGACGTCGGCATCCAGGATTTCCTTCGCCAACGCTGCTTTGCCATTCAATTTGACCTGATCTAGCAGCTCCCGTGCAAATTGGGTCATTTTGTCGACGGTGAGGCGCATGCCCATTCCGAACTCGGCATTGTCTTCAAACAGTGAGTTCGACCAGGCCGGACCCCTGCCGTCGAAGCGCGGCGTATAGGGTGTTGTCGGCAGGTTTCCGCCAAAGATGGAGGTGCAACCGGTTGCATTAGCGATGATGGCGCGATCCCCGAAAAGCTGGGTGAGCAGCTTGACGTACGGCGTCTCGCCACATCCGGCACACGCACCGGAGAATTCAAACATAGTCGGCAGGAACTGCGAGCCCTTGGTGGTGAAGCGGTTGAACAGCGCCGGATCGGGGTCGGGGATTGTGAGGAAGTAATCCCACTTTGCCGCTTCCTGCTCTCGGAGCGGCGGTTGGGGCGCCATGTTGATCGCCTTGCGGTCTGTCTTCTTGCCATCCGCATCCTTTGCAAACGCCGGGCATATATGGACACAGTTGCCGCAGCCGGTGCAATCCTCCGGTGCCACCTGCAAGGTGTACAGCATATTCTCCAAACCGCGGCCCGTTGCCTTCACAGCCTGCCAGCCTTCCGGCGCATCGCCGTTGGCGAGGGAAGCATCGTAGATCTTGGGCCGGATCGTGCCATGCGGACAAACAAATGCGCACTGATTGCACTGGATGCACGCCTCCGGATCCCAGACTGGGATCTCTAGACCGACGTTTCGTTTTTCGTACTTTGTCGTTCCAACGGGATAGGTGCCGTCGTTTGGCAGCAGGGAAACGGGTATTTCCTCACCTCGACGGGCGATCATCTCGCCAGTCACAGTTTGCACAAACTCGGGGGCGCTCGCCGGAACAGGCGGAAGCATGCCAAGTTTAGAAGTCACTTTCTTCGGCAGATCGATCTTGTGAATCCGCTCTCGCGCCAGGTTGGAGGCCTTCACGTTCATATCGACGACTGCTTTGCCTTTGCTGCCATAGGTGTCCTCGACGGCCATCTCGATCATATCCTGCGCCTGCTCATCCGGCAGTACGCCGGAGATCTCGAAGAAAGCAGTCTGCATGATGATATTGATGCGTCCACCCAGCCCAAGCGACTTCGCCAACGAATAAGCATCGATGACGTAGAAGTTCGCTTTCTTATCAATCAAAGCTTTCTGCACCTCTGCGGGTAAGTGATCCCACACCTCATCCGCGGGGTAGGAGCTGTTCAGCAGGAAGGTGCCGCCCGGCTTGAGGTTCTTGAGCATGTCGTAGCGCTCCAGAAAGTGGAACGCGTGACAGGCCAGGAACCCCGCCTGCTGGATCAAGTAGGTGCTGCGAATCGGGTTCGGGCTGAAGCGCAGGTGAGATATGGTCATTGCGCCCGATCTCTTTGAGTCGTAGACAAAGTACCCTTTGGCGTAATAATCGGTGGCTTTACCGATGATCTTGATCGAGTTCTTGTTCGCGCCCACGGTTCCGTCAGCGCCCAGACCGTAAAACATGGCCCGGTGGACTTCGTCTCCCTCCGAAGAGAAGGTGTCATCCCACTCCAGGTTTGTATGAGTCAGGTCATCGACGATGCCGACGGTGAAGTGATTTCTCGGCTTCTTTTCGGCCAGATTGTCCAGCACGGATTTCGCCATCCCGGGGTTGAATTCTCTTGAGCCCAACCCGTAGCGCCCGCCGACGATGAGGGGTCTCTCGCTCTCGGCGATATCCCCATTTACGACGGCTTCGCTAATTGTGTTCTGGACATCCAGGTAAAGCGGTTCACCTCCCGCGCCTGGTTCTTTTGTGCGGTCGAGTACAGCGACGTGCTTGGCTGATTTCGGTAGAGCCTTAAGCAGTGCCTCCCCGCTGAATGGGCGGTATAGGCGAACTTTTATTAACCCGACTTTTTCTCCCTGGCCGGCGAGGTATTCCACCACTTCGTGCATGGTGTCCGCGCCAGAGCCCATCATTATCACGACACGCTCAGCATCTGGTGCACCAACATAGTCGAAGAGATGGTACTCGCGCCCGACGACCTCCGCGAAGCGGTCCATCGCTTTCTTGGCAATCCCGGGCACTTTCTCGTAATAGGCATTAACCGTCTCGCGCGCGGCGAAGAACACATCGGGGTTCTGGGCAGTCCCGCGGATCGATGGGCGATCTGGCGAAAGCCCCCGTAAGCGGTGTGCCAGGATCCAATCATCGTCGATTAACGCCCGCATATCATCGTAGGTGAGTTCCTCGATCTTCTGTATCTCGTGAGACGTACGGAAGCCGTCGAAGAAATGCAGGAAAGGAATGCGTGATTCGAGCGCCACCGCCTGGGCGATGAGGGCGAAGTCCATCACCTCCTGGGGGTTATTGGAGGAGAGCAGCCCCCAGCCCGTCGATCGGGCGGCCATCACGTCGCTGTGATCGCCGAATATCGATAGCGCCTGCGCGGCGACAGAGCGAGCGGCGATGTGGAATACTGCCGGCGTCAGTTCCCCGGCAATCTTGAACATATTGGGCAGCATCAACAGTAAGCCCTGTGAAGCCGTGAAGGTCGTCGTCAGGGCGCCTGTTGTCAACGCGCCGTGAACTGCTCCAGCGGCACCACCCTCAGCTTGCATCTCTGTTACGCTGGGAACCATCCCCCAGATGTTCGGCTCACCTCGCGCGGCCTTCTCATCGGCGATCTCTCCCATCGGCGAGGATGGAGTAATTGGATAAATTGCAATAATCTCGTTCGTCGCGTAAGCAGTATGCGCGGCTGCTGCATTCCCGTCATAGGGGACAAGCTTTCGCTTGGCTTTCTTGGTGGCCATTTGGTGCTCCTTTTGAACCCATATGATGTAAATTAAAGGGTATGCGCACAAGCGCGCAAAACCCTGTGGGTAATCCCAAATGAGTGTATTGTTATGTCAGCTGCGATTGTAGTGTAAATGTCATCCTTTACTAGAGGATACCTGTTACTATTAACGCCCGTTCCTTATGCAAAGTTACGCAACTTGCATAATAGATACTCATAAGGAGGTTCCGTGCCAAACATAAAAACAACCTATATGGGCATCGAATTAAACTCGCCGATTGTCGTCGCTGCGAGTTCGATATCCAGCTTCATCGACCAGATCAAGCTCGCGGAACAAGCCGGAGCCGGCTTGCTTGTGATCCGTTCCCTGTTCGAGGAGCAGATTCTGATGGACGCGCTGCGCCTGGAAGAAGAACTCTCGGTGGGCGCCGATATTTTCCCCGAGTCGCTCTCCTATTTCCCAGATTTGGAGCACGGCAAGGCAGACGAGCATCTCATGTGGATCGAAGAGACGCGCAAAGAAGTTAAAATGCCGCTTATCGCCAGCCTAAACGCCGTCTCCTCAGGCGGGTGGGTTAAGTACGCCAAACAGCTTGAAGCTACCGGGGTCGATGGACTGGAACTCAATGTGTACGCCGTCGCCGCTGACCCGAAGGTGAACGGCGCAGTTCTCGAGGCGCAGCTGTACGAGATCGTTGAAGCCGTTATCGCTGAGGTCGATATCCCGGTGGCCGTCAAACTCAGCCCTTTCTATACCTCGATCGCAAACGTGGTGTCCGAAGTGGACAAGCGCGGGGCGAAAGCCGTGGTGCTCTTTAACCGTTTCCTGCAGCCAGACATCGACCCGAAGACTGAAACGTTGGTATCGGAGATGGTATACAGTTCGCCCGAAGAGATGAAACTGCCTCTGCGCTGGGTAGCGCTGCTCTACGGGCGGGTAAAGACCGATCTGGCTTTGAACACCGGTGTCCATTCGGGCTTAGACGCCGCCAAGGCGCTCCTCGCCGGCGCACAAGTCGTGCAGACCGCATCCGCTTTACATACACAAGGGGTCCCCTACCTCTCGACAATGATCCGTGAATTGGAAGGGTGGATGGATGAGCACGACTACCAGAGCCTTGATGATTTCCGCGGGAAGATGAGTCAAAGAGAGACCGATGACCCCTTTGCATTCGAACGGGCTCAATATGTGAAATTACTGCTCGGTCAGCAATAAACCCCCTGATTACTAAGGTGGGTTTGTCTCACTATTCAGAATGGAGTTAATAAAAAGGATTCTCTTCCAAAATCTGTGGAAAGGTGACATAAAAGCGGTACAGATCGACCATTGAAGATGTTATGAATCTAACTTTCCTTTTTTCCCCCCTATGGTCCCCCAATGCCCCCTCCGCTCTGCTACGGGGATGCACGCGAGGGGACTGTGAGGGACTTATCATCCCGAACTTGTTGAGGGACCACTCCCCTCGCGAAGCACTCATAGCTCCTACGGAGTGCTGCGCGAAGCGCAGCGTGGAGCACACACCCCCCGGATTAAACTTCAGGCTCTCAGCAAAAAACCATTTTCAATTATGAGGAGGGCGAAATTCTTTAATCTCGTGCTCACCTCCAATGTTGCACAACCGGAGTAGATTGGACAGAACCCGGCTATGGAACTCAGGCGTATATGGATTGCACTACTAGCCATTCGGAAGGGGGTGCGGGGGACGATGAAATGGTCCCCTGCAGCCCCCCTTGGGGGGCGAACGGGGGGGAGAGAAGAGTTGCCTCAACTCTCGGCACTAACATCATCTCCAGAGGGAGGGCCAGCAGGTCATCCACACGATTTGGAGGAGAACCATAAAAAGAGGGTGTCTATGATTGGACACCCTCTTCCGGTTTCTAGAACTCCTGCGCTTAGAACAGATTAAGTGTGAAGGGGAAAACCAGGTTCAGGATCAACCCAAGCACGAATAACCCGCCCGCAAGCTTGCCGTGATGAAAAGCGGCAGAGACAAACCACAGCGGCCAAACCGGGTAGTCCGGGGGCGGCTCACTCGGCTTCGGTTCGTTATAGATTTTCAACACCATTACCAAGCGCCGTATGGCGAAAAAGACCAGCAGCACCCACACCGACAGCGTGCCCGTGAGGACGAGAATCGCGACGATCAGATAATAGCCCACCATTAACGCCTGGTTCAACCACAGAGAAGCTTTGTTGCCTATGATCACCGGGATTGTGCGAATCCCTTTTGCCATATCCGGCTCGCGTTTATCAATGTGTTTTCCAACGAGCACGGTGGTGACAACCAACGCATACGGCAAGGACGCCAGCCATACGCCGGGTGATGGCATCTCCCCTGCAGTAACGAAGTAGGTACCCCCAATCATCAAGGGTCCCCACACCAAGAAGACTCCTGGCTCGCCCAGACCATGGTGTTTGAGTTTGAGCGGTGGGGCTACATAGAACACACTGATGAAGAGGCCCGCCAAGGCAAAAATTAACACCTGCCAACCCATACTGATGACGAAGTAGATAAGGATTGCCAGATCGATCAGGTTAACCGTCAGGATTGCGGTGAGTAAACCGCGTTTACTGACCATGCCGCTCAGTATTGGGTGGGGGGAGTATTGCGCTCGGGCGTACTCATCTGTGTCAACACCGGCCTCAAGATCGAAGTAATCGTTGATCATGTTATTGGCAGCATGTGCGAAGACCAGGCCTACCAGCGCTAACCCGAAGTGGTACCAATTAAAGTGTTCGGTAAGTGCCGCCGCAAGCAATCCCCCGATCAAACCCGAGGTGATCGTCATCGAAAAAACCGCTGCCCGGGTGATGATCAACCACTTACTGACGACATCCATCTTTTTATCAGGCGATAGATTTACGGTATCAAGAACTTCCTTCCAGTTTGAAAGTAAAGACATGTACCCTCCGAACTATGTGAAATCCAATTGCTGGTCGGGAGTGTATCAGGTCCCCCATGGCTTGTACAGATTTCACCGAATCCGAAGTCAGGAAATTGCCTATGAGCAGTTTAGAGATTACCCCCAGCGAAAGCAGCGCGCCGCGTCCTCGCCCAACATCTCCACCGTGCTGGACTGACGCTGAAACAGCCACGGATTCCCAGAAGCCCCGGCTTTCAGGTAAACTTGATGGTCCAATAAGAAGATACCCAACGGAGGAAATTCCTGAAGATGAATATCCTGGTAACCGGAGCGACCGGCTTCATCGGCTCACACCTGTGCCGAGCGCTGGTGAAACAGGGCCATCATGTCCGCGCTCTCCACCGACCCACCAGTTCGCTGGCGCTGCTGGAAGACCTTCCTGTCGAACTCGTTCAGGGAGATCTCTTCGAGCCCGATTCACTCGCTCTCGCCGCGCGTGACATCGAGGTTGTTTACCACTGCGGCGGCCGTGTCGGAAGCTGGACCGACGCCGAAGAGATGGCCGCCAGCCACGTCGAGGGCACCAAGAATATCCTCTCCGCCGCTCAACAATGCGGAATTCAGCGGTTCATCCACACCTCCTCCGTCGCCGCCCTGGGCATCCCCGAGCGCGTCGTGGACCCCAGCAAAACTCTGCCCATCATGGACGAGAGCAAATCCTGGAACTACACCGCCGATAAATGGCCGTACGGATACGCAAAGCACCGCGCCGAGGAAGAGGTTCAGAGCGCTGCCGCCGATGGTTTAGAAACCATCATCCTCAACCCTTCTTCCGTCTTCGGCGCCGGGGATAAAAACCTCGCTTCCAGCGCCATCGTCATGCATATGGCCCGCGGCCGGCGCGCCCCCATCCCCCCAGGCGGGCTCAATGTGATTCACGTCGACGATGTGATCGCCGGTCACCTCGCCGCCCTGGAATACGGTGGGGCGGGTGAGCGTTACATCCTCGGCGGGGAAAACATCACCTTCGAACAGTTGCTTACCACAGTTGCGGAAGTCGTCGGCGCGCCGCGCCCGCGTTGGCATATCCCTATCTGGGTCCTTCGACGCCTCTCGAGACCCGCCGAATTGCTCGGACGGATACTGGGGGTCCCTCTGCGTGGACATACATTCCGCCTCGCCGGGCAACATTTCTACTATGACAGCCGCAAGGCGCAGCGGGAGTTGCGCCTCCCAGCACCACGCCCCCATCGATCCGCCGTGGAAGATGCCTTCGTCTGGTACCAGGATAATGGATTCCTCGATTGAGCACGCGTTGATCCCATCGATCGAAGCGCCCATATAGCATCCGAAACCCCAACCGTGATACACTAATCCCGACCTCATTCCAGCGAGTTAATTGCCTTGGCAAAAGCGAAGAAACCGACTACCCACGAGACAATTTTGACTTCCACGTTGAGCGCGACATCCGCCATCGCTCGTCAAGCCGGATCGACGGAAGAGGATGTCACCCAGGTCGTGATGACCGAGCTCAAGCGTTTGGGTCTGCGCGGCGCTGTAGCGCTGCTTTCGCCGGAAGGGCGTCTGGTCTTCATAAACCATTCGTTGGGACCCAAGGCGACGAAGGCTCTTAAGGCGATTTCCAACACCAAGATCACCAGCTTTGAGATCGACCCTGCTGAAATCGACGTTTTTCGCGAGGTCCTCACCACAAAGCTGCCCGTGTTCTCCGACGATCGCCCGAGTATGATCGCCCAAATAGTGCCTCCAGCGCTCCGGTCCATCGTCCCGCGCATCATGAAAATCCTCGGAGGGGGCACTGTCATCGTCGCCCCTCTTATTCTGGATGGTGAGCCGATTGGCACGATCAACGTGACCGCGGATTGGATTACCCCCGATGAAGTTCCGCTGTTAGCTGCACTTGCCGACCATGTCTCCATCGCCATCGAGCAAATTCGATCCCGTAAGGAGCTCGAATCAGCGCTTGAGATTCAGCAACTCCGCAACCAGGTCGCCGAGTTGGTCACGAGCGAGATTAATCTCCCCTCTCTGATGGAGCGCGTCCTCCAGCTCGGCGAAGAAATCACAGGCGCCGATTCAGGAGCTATCGCCCTCCTCGAACCGGATGGGGAAACCCTGACCTTCCCCTACAGCTTCGGCGTTCCCGAGGAAATGAAGAAAATCCCCCCCCTCGGCGCCGGTTTAATTTGGATCACCTTGAAAGAGCGCAAAGCGATGCTGCTGGAGGATTACGGCGAGCATCCAGACGCCCTGCAGCCTGCAATTGAAGCTGGGGTTCGTGCGCTGTTAGGCGTACCGCTCATCGCTGGGGATGAGGTCATGGGCGGGATGGCGTTCTTCGGGCAATCCGAGAAGATCAAGTTCACCCGCGAGCATCTTGCGCAGATGGAATCCATCGCCGGGATGGTCGCGATCGCGGTGAGGAACGCCCGCCTTTTCAGCGAGGCGAAACGGCGGGCTGAAGAAGCACAAGCCTTAATCCACACCGCCCACTCGATCTCCGCTTCCCTCGACACAGAAACCGTGCTCAACGAGATCGCGGCTCAGGCGAATCAATTGCTGGACTGCGATGGCAGCCGCATCCATCTGGTGGACTACGATAGCGGCACAGTTCATTGCGTCGTCGCCCGAGAGCCAAATGCGGAGGAGCTCCTCGCGTTCAAGTTTAAGGTTGGCGAGGGCATCACCGGCGGCGTAATCGAGCGCGGTCAACCTGTCGTGATCAACGACCCGACTGCAAATTCCCACAGCGTTCAAGTACCCGGGACCCCAGAAGATGAAGCCGAATGCCTGGCGATCGTGCCGCTTTCCATTCGCCAACGGACGCTCGGCGCAATGACCGTCCGCCGGCTCGGTTTGGGCAACCCATTCACAGACAAGGATCTTGATCTGCTTTCCGCATTCGCTGCCCAAGCATCGGTTTCTATTGAAAACGCGAACCTCTTTGGACAGATTGAAGCGCAGGCACAGCGGCTGGAATTGCAAGTCGAAGAACGCACGCGTGAATTGTCCTTGTCGGAGGCTCGCTACCGATCCTTAGTGGAAAGTGCTCAATCTGGGATTTTTCAGCTCGATCTCGAAGGGCGCTTGCTATATGGCAATCAAGCCCTTGCCTCCATGTTTGAAACAGAAATTGAGAACCTCATTGGCAAACGCTTTGAGAATCTCAGTTATATTCATCCCGATAAGCTGGGACAAATTCTCGAGACTTTTGATCAGCGAATTCGCGGAAAGCGTGAGCCAACAGAAATGTATGAACTTGAGTTTCAAACCCCCAGCGGACGCACACTACCAACCCTTATCGGAGTCAGCCTGATCACCGACGAGGAGGGTAAGCCACAAGGGCTCACTGGACTTATCACCGACATATCTGAACGAATAGAGCTTGAAGAAGCGCTTAAAGCCGAACGGGATCGGCTTGATGCCATCCTCGGGCACATCGGTGATGCAGTCATGGTAACAGACGCCGAGGCGTCGATTCAATTTGTAAACCCAGCCTGGGAACGACTGAACAATTACTCTTTTAAGCAAGCTCTCGGAAAAACCCCTGACATCCTCCAAAGCGACAAACACGATGATGTATTTTATTCCGAAATGCAGGAGACCATCGCGCAGGGAACTACCTGGCAGGGCGAAGTCATCAACCGGCGAAAAGACGGGTCAGAATATGAAGCCGCGCTCACGATCACTCCCGTCCTGAGCCCGACAGGGACAGTCATCAACTATGTGAGTGTCTACCATGACATCAGCGCGCTGAAGGAAATTGACCGCTTAAAAACACGATTCGTTTCTGATGTATCCCACGAGCTGCGAACGCCGCTGACAAACATCAGGCTGTATCTCGATCTTATCGCCCGCGTTACGGACAGGGGCAAAATAGAGCGCTACTTAAAAACCCTTTCAAGGGAGAGCGATCGTCTGGCGAATCTCATCGACGATTTACTCTCGCTTTCGCGCATCGACGTTGGCACCACCCAGCTCCAACGAAGACCCATGAATGTAAACGATCTACTTCGCTCCCTTGGGGAGGATCGAAAATCTCTCGCTGCGAAGCAAGGGTTGCAACTCGAAACAGAGATCACTCCGGACTTACCTGAAATCCAGGGCGATGAACGCTTGCTCAGTCAGGTGTTCACGAATTTCCTGACCAATGCGATGACCTATACACAGAAGGGCGGTAAGATCACCCTTCGCACCCGCCTTGAAATAGATGATGCCGGTGAATGGGTTATCGTTGAGATTGAAGATACGGGGTTAGGCATCTCGCTTGAAGAGCAGTCCGAAATCTTTACGCGGTTTTTTCGCGGCGCGGCGAGCAAATCAACAGGGGCGCCCGGTACTGGCTTAGGCCTTTCGATTTGCAAAGAAATTGCCCACCTTCACGATGGCCACATAACCGTAACCAGCGAAGGAGTTCCGGGGAAAGGTTCGTGCTTCTCCGTTTGGCTCCCCGTTGATAAGGAAGCAATCCAGGACTGATCCCAAGATCAAAACAAGAATCCAGCTCCTTAAGGTCCGCAGCCCCAAATATGTTGAAAAGTTGTTTTAATTCCCGCTCGGATCTTGCCAGAGATCCGTCCAGGTAGTTCAATGAGAGACCGAAAGCCTGACACTCTCGGCGCGGTTACGTGATCTGATAAACCGAGCCCTCAGATGTCTTTGTCACTTCGATCCGCACCGGGAACGCCTCTTTGAGTTCAGCGATATGTGTGATCACCAGGATCAGATCGAAATCATCCTGGATGCTGTTGATCGCTGAAACCAGATGCTCCCGACCGCGGGCGTCCTGGGTCCCAAAACCCTCATCGATAAATAGGCTGCGCAGTTGTGCGCCGGCGCGGCGGGCAAGCAGCCGGGAAAGCGCGATGCGCAGCGCGAAGTCAATGCGAAAGGCCTCCCCTCCCGAGTATAGTTCGTAAGGTCGGCTCCCAAGTTCATCGGAGATGATGATGTCGAGGGCTTCGCGCAGCTCGCCGGTCTTGATCTCCCGCTGGGTCTCGATGCGCAAGTGCATTCGGCCATCCGTCATGCGCGAGAGCAGCTCTGTCGCCGCTCTCTCAAGCTCCGGGACCGCCGTCTCAATGATCATCGCCGGCACACCTCGTTTACTAAAAGCCTGCCTTAAATCCTCGTACAGGCTCAAATCCTCCGCCCTCTGCTTCCGCTCCCGCAAACGCTCCTGTCGTTGCTGCTCAAATGAAACTAACGCGGCGAGTCTCTGACGAGCACCGCCAACGCGCTCGTCGGCCAATCGTTTCACCTGCCGTAACTCATCGATTTCCTTTTGTGTGATGGATGCAGCCCGCAATCGATTCTCACAAACTTGCGCCTGCTCCTCAAGGGCTGATCTTTGCTTCTGGTCTTGATCGAGTTCGCCGGACCAGCGTTTGAGGCGTTCGCGCAGCCCCTCAACTCTGCGCTTGGCTTCGTCGGCGTGCGACAGCATCGTCTCAAGCTCCCCCGCTCTTTTTTGCATGACCGCTTGTTCAGAAAGTTGGCTGTTTAAGGATTTCCGTTCGCTAGAGAGACCCTCTAGTATTGTTTCAAGTTCCGTGATCCGGCTGCGGTTCTCGCGGAACTGCTTTCGTCGATTTGCTACCTCAGCATCTAAATCATCGATAAGATCCTGGCGATGCTCATCTGTAAGGGGCTGCCCGCAAGTCGGACATAAAGGCTCCGTTGCGCCGCTCAACGTTTCGATACGATTCTTAATGGGCTCGGTCTGCGGGGCGAGGGCATCATTGGCGCCGCGCAGATTCGCGGCTTCCTTCGTGAGTTTCTCCCGCTCAGCGTCCAGTTCCTCCAACCGAACCTGCAATGGTTCGAGCTGGGCGAGCGCTTTCCGGACCTCATCCAACGCGCCAGTAACTGCGGCTTGATCGGCTTGGGTGTCAACCTCTTTAAGCTCGCTCTGCGCTTCGGCGAGTTCGCGCTCCCGGGAGGTAATTCGCCGGGTGAGGTCATCAACCTGACGCTGTAATGCCACCATTTCAGAACGTGCCCCCTCCAGACTCGCCCATTCTTTCTCCGCCGCCTCCAACTCTGCAGCTTTCTCGCTCGCCATTCGTTCGGAGGACTTCAGCTCTTGTTCGTAGTCTTCACGTTGGGCGAGTTCTCGCCCGATCTCCTCTAAACGCCCATCGAGACGCTCGATCTCCGCACGCGTCGTCGAGATCCGCTGCTTGGCCTCGTCCTCGTACTTTTCCCACACAGACAAGCCCAAGATATTCGCCAGCACTTGTTTGCGCTGCGCCGGTGTTTTTGTGGTGAACTCATCTGCCCGACCCTGAAGGAGAAAAGCCGAATTCACGAAGGTCTCGTAGTCAAGACGGATCAAGCCGTCGATCTTCGCTTGAGTCTCACGGATCGTTGATTCTGCAATCCCTTGCCAACTATCAACTTCCAGATTCCACACCTGAAATTCAAGCAGAGAACTGCCGCGCTTGCCGGTCTTACGCTGCCGGATGACGCGAAAACGGTCATCACCCTGCAAAAAAGTCAACGCCACGCGCATTTCAGTCTGGCCTTGATGGATCAGATCATCCGGGCTGTTGCTGCGCGCCTTCCCCCATAACGCCCAGGTGATGGCGTCAAGCAGCGAGGATTTCCCGGCACCGTTCTCGCCGGCCAAACAGGCAACATGGATGCCTTGAAAATTCAAGGGGGGTGGGTCGCGATAAGCGAGGAAATTGCGGAGTTCTAATTCAACAGGGATCATCGGGTATGTAAATTATTCCAATAGCTCTCCGGCCTTCGCCAGGAGCGTTTTCAATCTTTCAGGATCAACGTCACGGCTCTTAAAATAAAGCTCGACCAACTCGAGTGGAGTGAGTGTTTCCGGCGATAGTTCTCCAAGCCGGGTTCGTGCCTCATCTTCGATTTCGCGCTCGACCGTGAAGCTCGCTGTATCTGCCAGCGCTCCTTCGATCTCTCGTTCCCGCAATGCCGGGATCTGATCGGCGCGCAATTGCACTTGCAGACGAATAACAGCGCCCTCGGTTTCCGCCCTCTCCAGGGCGTCGACGACCACTGCAGTTGGATCTTCCTCGGCACGAACATCGATACTAACCGTACGAAACGGCCGGGCGTTCACAGGAACAAAGGACCAGGTGGTCTCGCTGCGCTGCAGCTCAACCCAGCAAAACCCTTTCTCTTCGCCCTCTTCACCAAAATCAATCCGCTCGAGCGACCCACTGTAAACGACAGGCGGGTAGCCTTGCGGGTTAAGATCCTGATGCTTATGAATATGCCCAAGCGCTACATAATCCCAAACCGGGTCAGCCACCATTGATTTTAAGAGGGGAAGATCACCCCCCAACATCACGGACCGCTCCGAACCGAACTTCGCCGCTTCAACCGTGAAGTGGCCGACGAATACGCGTGGCATATCCTGGGTGGCCGCTTCTTCCGTCAGCACCGTTATGCGCTTCGCCACTTCCGCCCGCAATCCTTGATTCAGTTCGTCGATGGATTTGCCCTGGTATTTCTTCCAGGCCATCAAGCGATTGCGCATTGGATACGGCATCCAGGCGAGAAGGACAGGACCATGCGCCGTCTGCACAACCTGTGCGTCATCCTTGTAACCAACGATCACCCCGGGGACGTCCAGAGCGCGGAAAATATCAAGGCTGTTAGCCTTCACAACCATGCTCGGCATGTCGTGGTTTCCCACTAACAGCAGTGTCGGCATCTCATCTGCCAGGCGCTTTATGCGCTGAGCAAATTCCCGCTGTTGCGTCGGATCCGGACTGCGATCTTTGAACGCGTCCCCGGCGAACACCGCAAGATCGGCCCCCTGTTCAATCGCGTAATCCACGACTTCATCCAGCCGGTCCAGAAAATCACGTACCCGGCTCGAGGTTCCTGTATTGGGGTCGATCTTCCCGTAGTTCTCCATGCCGATGTGACTGTCGGCGAAATGGAGCATACGGATGGGTTCTGTCATCGCTTAGAGTCCTTGTGCCGATCCACGAAATGCTCTGGGGGTTATCTAACCTAACCCCTCTTTTAGTGATCTTCCTTGCGCGTCACCCACTCCTCGAGATTTGGAGGGCTTTCAAACGCTTCCATGCGCGTTAACAGGGCCTGCGGATCCGATTCGGTTATCAGCAGATCGATGTGTTCGTTGTAGATGAAACCCTCTTGCCGAGCATGTTCGATAAGAACGAAAAGCGGGCTGAAGTAATCCTGCGTATTCAGTACCCCGATAGGACAACTGTGCAAGCCGATCTGTGACCAGGTGAGTATCTCAAATAACTCATCGAACGTTCCGAACCCACCGGGGAGGGCGACGAAGGCGTCTGACATCTCAGCCATGCAGGTTTTACGCGTATTAATATCTTCAACCACACGCAGCTCTGTTAACCCGGTATGGAGAAGCTCAGGTGTTTCAAACATCTTTGGAATGATGCCGATAACTTCGCCCCCGTTCTCGAGCACTGCATCTGCGAGCGCGCCCATCATACCCGTACCGCCTCCTCCGTAGATGAGTCTTAAGCCCCGCTCAACGAGCGCGGCGCCCATATTGCCCGCAGCCTGGAGGTACACAGCGTTCATGTGATCGCTGGAGCCGCAGTAGATACAGATGTTTTGAATACGTCCCATAGAATCTCCTCTTATCGACGCTTTACATCGAGAATCCCGAACTTATGCTTCCTTACCGGCCGGGTCAAGCGAGCCGCGTATCGCTTCCGCTTGCCCGTCCAACGCATCACGAGAGGCCGCAGTTGAAAAATCCGCGTGCATGCCAACGTTTCCGGGATTGCCCGGGAAACGGGGGATGACATGTAGATGGCTGTGAAAGACATCCTGCCCGGCGGCAGCGCCATCGGCGAGAAGTAAATTAACGCCCTCGCACCGCAAACCGGATCGCCGCAATGCCCTGGCCATGCGCCGGCCGACGATGAACATCCGCGCGTAAGCAGCTTCAGGGACACCATCGATGCCGGATGCGTGTTCGTTGGGGACGACAAGTAAGTGACCTGGATTAACGGGGTGAATGTCCATAAAGACCGTCACCAGGTCATCCCGAAACACGATACTGGCCTCGGACTGCCCTGAAATAATTCCACAGAATATACAAGGGGAGATGCCGGACAAAATCACCTCACACGCAGTTCAAAATCCATCTTCGGGTCGGTTAATCCAATCCGCGACGGTGATGATTGGACCTATCTTGGCGTAACAGGGCATTCTATCATGACGGCGTCGCGGCTCATAATCCCAACGCACCCTTGACGCAATCGAGGATTGTCGTGAAAATTCACGGACGATATAAGGAGCATAGACACCGTGCCAGAGACTTTCTTCCCAATATTAATCCTAAACGCAAGACCTGCGGCCGGGAAAAGCGAGATCCTCCACGCGCTCACAACAACGCCCGTCGAGGAACGAATCGCCCGCTTCCACATCGGTCCGCTTCACATTCTGGATGACTTTCCTATGCTCTGGACGTGGTTCGAGGAGGATCACCTCCTAGAGACGGTCTTTCATCAGCCTCGCCTGCACACGACCGCCGATAGTTATTTCCTGACCACGGATCTTTGGCACTTACTCATTCGGCGGCTTTCCCTCGAGTATGAGAAATGGCGGAGGGATGCGCCCGCAGGCCACACCGCAGTCCTTGAATTTTCACGCGGTGCCGAGCACGGCGGGTATGAAGCGGCATATCAACACCTGAGCCGGGAGATATTAAGTCTGGCTGCCTGTTTGTATGTCGATGTTACGTATGAAGAATCGCTGCGTAAAAATCGCGCCCGCTTCAACCCCGAACGACCGTACAGCATCCTGGAGCATGGGCTGCCGGATGAAAAACTGGAGCGCCTCTATCGGGAGGATGACTGGTCGAGTTTCTCGAGCGGGAATCCACACTATCTATACATCCAGGACCTCCAGGTGCCTTACGTGAACTTCGAAAACGCTGACGATGTAACCTCGAACGGAGGAGAGCTGCTTTATCAGAGGTTAGAGGAGAGATTGGACACGCTTTGGACGCTCTGGCAGCGCAGACCGGCGGTATAATGCTGCTCATCATTCTCAAAGATCAGGAGTGGTTATGAACCGTCTGCTACGCATACTCATCGTCCTCGCCATCCTCGTGCCCATCACTGCCCCTGCAGCGGCGGATGACGGATCGATCGTTCGCGCGGTTCTGTTCTACTCCCCCTCTTGCGGACACTGCCATAAGGTCATCCAGGAAGATCTCCCCCCGCTCTACGAGAAATACAACAGCCATGAAGAGTGGTTTCTTGTCGGCGAACCGCCGGGCGAAGAGACCAGCGAACTTCCTCCCATCACGGGGTTGATGGGCGACGTCCTTCAAATCCTGTACATCAACACCGCCACTCCGCTCGGAAGCGAATTGTTTGGGAACGCGCTCATCCGTTTTCAGGTTCCCGAGAATCGTTATGGCGTCCCGAACTTATTCATCGGGGAAACGAGCCTCGTCGGTTCACTTGAAATCCCCGAATTATTCCCGAGATTGATCGATGATGCTCTCGAACAAGGTGGCATCGCCTGGCCGGACATCCCCGGGCTGGAAGAGGCGATCGCCGCGCTGGTCCCCTTCCCGGACGTGGAGCCAACCGCCGAGGCGCCCGGTGACGGTACGCCGGCAGCCGCCGGAAATCCGACTGATGTTGCCGCCACCGAGGAGCCTTCGCCAACGCAGGGGGTCGATTTCAATCCTGGCGATCTCTCCGTGAGCGAGAAGTTTCAACTCGACCCCGTGGGGAATTCACTCTCCGTAGTCGTCTTGATCGGGATGGTCACCAGCCTCGCCGTCATGGTTGTCCGCTGGCGAAGCCAAGAGAAGACCAGAGCGCGGACGAAGCTGGGCTGGGTCGTGCCCCTGCTGGCGTTAGTGGGGCTGTTTGTGGCGGGTTACCTGGCTTTCATCGAGACAACCGGGGGGGAGGCGGTCTGCGGCCCCGTCGGTGATTGCAACACCGTTCAGCAGAGCGAATATGCATTCTTGTTCGGGGTACTATCCATTGGCCTGGTCGGCATGCTCTCCTATATCGCCATCCTCAGCGCCTGGCTGGTCGACCGTTGGGGTTCGGAGCGATTGGCCGACCTCGCCCAGGTTGCGATTTTCCTCCTGGCCTTCGTCGGAACGCTCTTCTCCATCTACCTCACATTCCTCGAGCCCTTTGTCATCGGAGCCACGTGCGCCTGGTGCCTGACCTCGGCGGTGGTGATCACAGCGTTGATGCTGCTCAGCGCCAATCCCGCGAAGGCTGCTTTAGCTCGTCTGCGCTCGAGTTGATTCAAGTTCTGCTATTCCTGGCTGTGATGCCGCTAATCAGGGGGCGGGTACAATCACGCCGTGTGAGGATTGCTCTAGTTGAGAACTGAAGTTCGAAGAGAGAATTGTTCGATCCTTTTTCCACTGCAATGCTTGCCAGCTTAATCTAAGAAATTAAGAGCGAGAGATCGTTGATCCCTCGCTCTTTTGATTTCCGACTAGTAGAGTAATCGGAACCACAAGAAACCAGACTTGCCTAATAAGAATCCAGTCGATGACATCATTGAGTTTGGGGTTTGATTCCTAATCAGGCATGCTGGAGAGGAAATGTCTCCCGATTTGCGTTAGGCTTTATTCTCAAGCACGAGTTGAACATTGCTGCGCGTGAGTTCTGATGCAGCATCGGCGAATAGAGACGGATTGTTTGGTTTGGCCCAACGTTGAATGTGCTGTGCAATGGCATTCAAGATATGTTCGAAATATTGGCGAATAGATGAAATCACGGTCTGCCTCTCCTGGTAGGAATTCAAGACCGTGATTGTATCGCTTAGAGTACGGTCAAGCACATTTTCCAGAACGGAGGTCCTATTTCTACCACTACACCTTACCCCGCCAAACCACCTCAGACAGGTTGTTGGATACCGAATTTCTCCCGCCCAGGTGGTGGTTGGTGTGAGGATCCTTGCCCGGATCCGGATAAATATCCCGAGCCGTGTACGAACTAAGTATTCAAACACCCGACTCTGTCCCGTCATCCCTTCGGAAGGGTTTATCCTGAGCTTGTGCTGAGCTTTGTCTTGGTGGTTCGGCGGGTTCACCACATGGCTTGTCGAAGGGCTCAGGATGTACATCGCACCTGCTGGTCCATTTCAATAAGGACTTCTGCACGCTTTACGAAGTCTTGAATTTTCATTTAGTCCTCCAATGAATTAAGACTTGCTGCATAACGGCTTTGAGCTGAGTGGCCGGGACTATTCAACCCCCAAGGCCTGAAGCGAAAACTGTCAGCGTCTTTCCTGTCAGGTCTAATCCGTTTGTTAGATCGTCTCCTGCTTGGCAGCGAACAGGTGCCACTCACCGGGGACACCCTTCAGGACATGAGTGCCGCGATCGACGAAGCGGATACGAGAGCCGGCGACGAGGTCTTTGACAGTGCTGGATACCAGCACCTCACTGGGCTTGGCGGTCGCAGCTACACGCGATCCGATGTGCAGAGCGATTCCGCCGATCTTGGGGCCCGTCACTTCGATCTCCCCAGTATGCAAACCAGCGCGGATCTTGATACCGAGCTGGTGCCCAGCTTCAACAACATTCAGAGCACAGCGAATCGCGCGAGCAGGTCCATCGAAGGTGGCGAAGAATCCATCACCGGCGGTATCAACCTCGTGGCCTCTATATCGAGTGAGCTCTCTCCGAACCATGGCGTGATGTCGCTCGAGAAGCTCTATCCAAGCACGATCGCCGAGACGGTCAGCGAGCTCTGTCGAGCTGACAATGTCCGTAAAAAGCAAAGTAGAGAGGACGCGGTCCGACTCTAAAATCGGCCGAACGCCGGTCAGGAACTCCTGAATCTCGTCGAGGATCGCATCCTGATCGCCGACCCACGGTAGGTGGTCATCACCGGACAGCTCGACGAACCGTGCTCCAGCGATATGTTCCGCAAGCCAACGCCCTTCCTCCACGTTGCACGTCCAGATCCCCGGTGCGGTGGATCACAAGTGTTGGGACGCTGATCGTCGGCAAGATAGCTCGAATGTCGATCTGCGTGTTCATCCGCAGGAGTGCCACGGCCGCACCCGGGCTCGCGGCCCGACGCATGTATGTCGCGAGTCGTCGCGCGAATGCCTCGTCGTCGATCGTGCTCGGGACGTAGTGGGCGAGGTCCATCAGACCCCCCCACTCGCGCTCGACCAGCGCGTAATCTTGCTCACGTTTCTCCGGCGTCGGCGCCCAGGGGTAGTCCGGGCTCCAGATCCGCTTAGCGAAAGTGCCGTACATGACGAGCGCCGTCGTTCGCTCGGGGTAGGTGGCTGCGAAGAGGGCGCAGAGGTTACCTCCCTCCGATACACCGAGGAGCGCAGCGCGCTCTGAGCCGACGGCATCCATAACGGCGCGCAGGTCGTCCATGCGTTCTTCCAGCGTCGGCAACTGGTCATTTGGCACCCGGTCGGAGAGGCCCGTGCCGCGCTTATCGAACGTAATCAGCCGCGAGAATGAGGCGAAGCGACGCAGGAAGCGCGCTAGAGTGGGCTCCTCCCAAGCCAGCTCAACGTGCGAGACCCAGCCGGGCACGTATACGAGATCGAGAGGTCCCCGCCCCAAGGCCTGATAAGCGATGTGTATGTCACCGCTGCGAGCATATTTCGTCTCGGCTTGCATCATGAAAGATCCTTTTTCACCGCATCGATAAGACGTGTAACGGCTTTGAGCTCAGCGGCCGGGGAACGTACAACTGCTATCTTTTCACCACACACCCATCATACAACAACGCTATCAAAGCCCCGCGCTTCCCCGGTCCGTTCCAGCGAATGGTTATACTCCCGAAAAGGTACGGATTATTCTGTAAAAACGAATACCGGGACAGTTAATGTGGCCTCGGTCCGCAGAAGGCATAGAACTATGATCGATGATCAGGGTCTGTCACCAACGAAAACATAAGAATCCCGCGAGAATATCGGACCCACCCCATTGAAATGTTAGACGGCTTTGCTTCATGCGGATCAGTGGAGTTTTTCAGCCAATTCATCTCCAATCCGGACGACTTCCTTAGCAAGTACATCAAAATCACTCTGCGCACTGCGATGATTCGCTATCGCCACTCGCAGAGCGTACTGGCCATGTAAGGTCGTGTAGGATGGCGCGCTGATTCCTCGCTCTTGTAATTGGATAAGGATCTCTTTGTTTAGTTCGTTGAGTGTCTCGTCATCCAGCGAGCCCGGATTGAAGCGAAAACAAACAATGTCCAAACCGATCGGAGCTAACAGTTCCATGGCCGGGTCGTTTTCAACCAACTGACCAAGGTAATGTGCTTGTTTGACGTTACGTTCAATCATTCGGCCGAACCGATCCAGACCATGTTCTTTGAGCGACATCCACACTTTTAGCGCTCGGAACCGGCGCGACAATTGCAGTCCATAATCGCTGAACCAGAACCGGCCCGCTGCCAGCCCGCGCGTGCCATGCTCTAGATATTCTGGGGTAAGCGAAAACGTCTCGCGGTGGGCCGCATCATGCCGCACAAGTACACAACCAGCCTCAAAGGGAATGTGCATCCATTTGTGAAGATCGAGCGCCACCGAATCGGCTCTTTCGATCCCGGCGAGTTGGTCTTTCACATTTCCTGCGAGTACAGCAACTGCTCCGATTGCACCATCTACGTGAAACCACAACTCCTCACGTTTGCACAAGTCAGCTAACGCGTTCAAATCATCAATCGCCCCGGTGTTGATGGTACCCGAGCTGCCAATGATGCAGATTGGCCGAAGACCCGCTTCCCGATCGGCCGATATTGCCGCCTCTAGCGCACTTATATTGATAGTGAAATCATCATTGATTGCCACTTTGCACAGACTATTGCTTCCCAGCCCCAGCAGTTCAACCGCTTTCTGGTTACTACTATGTATTTCAGTGGATGCATACACTCTCAACTGCCGGGGGGCCGCTTGCATTCCCAGCTCTCGAACGTCAAATCCAGCTTTGGTATTTCTTGCAACTGCGATACCGACAAAGTTGGCCATGGAGCCACCACTGACCAGTAAACCACTGGAATCCAGCGGAAAGTCTAGCATTTCCTTCATCCAGTTGATCACCTGGCCTTCAACCAGATTAGCAACGTGATTGCCCCCACCAAGATTAGGGTTCATGATCGCGGCCATGAAATCACCAAGGGCACCAAACACTGTTCCACTGCCCATATACCATGCCCAAAAGCGAGGATGAATATTGCCCATTGGATATGGAAACACGGTCTCCAGAAATTCCTCATACACCTCGTTTGCGCCAGCAGGTTCGTGAGGGGCTGGCTCATCGAATCGTGTTGCAATGTCTTCGGGCACTGGTTGCCAGACTGGGCGCTCGCCAACCGTTTCGAGATAGGTGATGGCATCATCCACCATTCGGTGTGCTAAAGCGCGCATCTCGTCCCAGTCTTCTGGATCAAGCGTTTCGAAGTGTATTTCAGTATTCATCGAATTTCGCTCCTTATAATCCGCAAAGAACTATTTAGTGGCCTAATTATTGAAAACAAAGAAACCCAGCTTACATATTACTACCAAAAAGGGGATAATAGGGGAAATATAAGATACTCTTTCGAGAAGAGTCCATACCTGAACACAAATCCCGCTAGTATGCGGGATCTGCAATTCTCCTGGGGGATTTTTTTTTACCCTTTTGTCAGTATTGACTTGCTAGTTGTTAATCTACCGAACAGAGGCGTTAATCCTGTTCGTATACAGAATCTTGATAGCGTCGAACGCTGCGAAATCGGATTTTTTCTTGGATGCGCGTGCCTTCCCCCGATTGCGCCAATACCTGATAAACTTCTCTCCATTGCTCATTAGTTCGGGCAACAGATTCAAAAAATATCCATCCTTTCTGGCAGAGGAATTATCGGAAGACAACCATTAATGTAGGCCGTCATCCTTTCGACTAGCGTATAGCCCCGGAGAATATCAACTGTTCTTTCCTCCCTGCTGTTTTTGAGTATAAGATCTTCATCTTCAGGAGCGCTCGCATGCTAACCGTATTACGAAGGCGCAATTATGGACTGTTGTGGATTGCCCAGCTAATCTCAATGATTGGCGATTGGGCGATGTTTGCCGCGTTGCCATTCTTTATTTACCAAGTGACCGGATCGGTGATGGCCACCGGCGCGATGTTTATGATCCAAGTCGTACCGTCCCTGGTTTTTGGATCGGTCGCCGGGGTGGTTGTCGACCGTTGGGACCGGCGTTGGACGATGATCGGCTCGAGCCTCTTCCGCGGTGCGGTGCTGGTCATCCTGCTGGGCGTTCGTTCAGCCGATATGATCTGGCTGGTTTATCTCGCTGGCTTCCTCGAATCAACCGCGAGCCAGTTTTTTGGACCAGCGAATAACGCCCTGCTGCCAACGCTGGTTGAGAAAGATCAATTGCTCACCGCCAATTCGCTTGACTCGTTGGGGGAGAACGGCGCCCGCCTGATCGGACCGGCACTCGGCGGCGTCTTGCTGGCCGCTATCGGTTTGCAGGGCGTGATCTTCTTTGATATCGGCTCCTATGTATTGGCAGCGCTATTGATGTATTTCATCCGTGTCCCGGAAGACGCGGCGGCGCCTGCTCCTGCTGAGGATGGTTCTGCCGCCAGTGCATTCTCGGCCTTCTTGGATGAATTTGCCGCCGGCCTGAAAATGGTGGCGGGTAAACCGGCGCTTTCACGGATCTTCCTGGTGCTCGGGATTGCCGCCCTCGGAGACAGCATCCTTACCGTATTGCTCGTACCCTTTTTCCAGGATGTCGTTGGGGTGGGATCGGCTGAGTTTGGTTTGGTGCTCACTGTGCGCGGTGTGGCCGGTATTCTGGGGGGGATCGCGATAGGAGCGATCGGGAGCAAATTCAAGCCCAATCATCTGATACCATTTGGCTTGATCGGTACGGGGGTGGCGCTGGTGGCAATGGTCTTCTGGCCAGTCTTTGCCATCTCGTTGTTGATCATGATCCTGCTTGGCGTGCCGCTCATGGCCTGGTTGATCAGCAGCCAGACCTGGATGCAGTCGCATGCTCCCGGAGAGTATTTGGGGCGTGTATTTGGGGCTTATGGAACATTGAGCGCTGTGCTAATGCTGATCGGAATGGCCTTCGCAAGCGGGCTGGGCGACACGCTCGGAATCTCGACCACGCTCTACTTTGGTGGGGGTGTATACATCCTATCCGGGTTGCTGGCATTGGCGCTGTTGCGCGGCATTAGCCCTGTGGTTGTAGAAGCTACAGAAGAATCGCAGCTCTAAAGGAAAAAGGATATGACGCTGCTTTTTACACCCAATAATATTGGATCGCTTTCTACACCAAACCGAATCGTGCGCTCCGCAACTGCCGAAGGAATGGCTGATCCAGATGGGCGTCCTTTTCCGCAGCTTAAGGAGATGTATAAAAACCTGGTTCAAGGCGGCGTAGGCCTTATCATCACCGGCCATATGTACGTGCACCAATCTGGAAAAGCCCACATTTAGATGACCGGCATTTACGAAGACGATCTGATTCGCGATCTGGCAAAACTAGCGGACGCAGTCCACAATGAGCACGGTCGTATCGTCGTACAAATCAACCACGCCGGCATGAATGCTAATACAGAAGACGTTCCCGAAGCCATTGCCCCATCAGCAATTGAGGCGCCATTCCTTTCTAGGCCAGCCAGGGAAATTACATCCCAAGAGATTGAAACTATTATTCAGGCATACGGAAACGCGGCTCGCAGGTGTCAAGAGGCTGGTTTCGATGGGGTCCAGATTCACGCCGCTCATGGATACTTGATAAGCCAATTCCTATCTCCGTTTGTAAACCGCAGAACCGATAAGTGGGGAGGTAATAGCACGAAGAGGCTGCGTTTCCTGCGCGAAGTATGTGCCGTGGTTAGAGAGAAGGTAGGCTCCGAATACCCGGTGTTGATCAAGCTCGGTATGATTGACGGTGTGGAAGACGGTTTGTCCTCCGATGAAGGGGCGCTAATAGTAGCCGCGTTAGAGAACATGGGCCTTGACGCGGTTGAAATCAGCGGGGGAATTGGGGGAACAAAGAACCTTAATGTACGAAAGGGGATCCGTTCAGAGGCTGACGAAGCTTACTTTCTCCCACTGGCGCGCCGAGCCCGCCCTGTCACCCAACTTCCGATTATTCTTGTCGGAGGCTTCAGATCCCGGTCGGTTATGGAGCAGGTGTTAGCGGATGGACTCGCCGACTATATCTCCCTCTGTCGTCCACTGATCACCGAACCAGATCTACCGAATCAATTTAAACTCGGTCTGAAGGAAAATCCCGCTGCATAGCGGCAAATAATTGTTGGCCAGCCAATGATGGTAATGGGATCGCTTGTAAATGTCCTCTCGAAAAAGTGGTTAGCAAGGGGAATGCTTAACCCTTCTTTAGCCGCGTTTACTCGTTGAAAGCAGTAAGTAATAAAATACCATTCTGGAACGTCAAATAGGAAACACTTACGAAAGTTGAGGGTCGTGTCGATTTCAGGTCCAGCGTTAACTTTCATCGCCGTCGCTGCCTACGGCGCACTGCACAGTCTGCTCGCCAGCAATCCGGTGAAGCAGGCTTTTCGGCGCGCCCTTGGACAAACCAGCGACCGCTTTTACCGGTTGTTCTTTAATGTCGTGGGGGGAATCACATTCTTGCCGGTTCTCGCCGCTGCCGCACTCGATCCGGGGCAGACGCTTTATCACCTGACATCGCCCTGGGTTTTTCTCACCTCAGCTGGGCAGGCGCTGGCCGTCATCCTGCTGCTCCTTGGCCTTTTGCAGACCGACTCGCTGCACTTTCTCGGACTGCGCCAAGTGATCCATCCTGAGGCAACAGAGCCGAGCGAGCTGGTTATCAACGGGCTCTACTGCCATGTCCGACACCCGCTTTACTCCGCCGGACTGCTCTTTATATGGCTCACACCAGTGATGACCACGAGCGTTCTAGCCCTGAATCTCGGTCTGACGCTGTATATAATCATCGGCAGCATCTTTGAG
>DAOUDJ010000101.1:0-24671 GCA_034430795.1 Anaerolineales bacterium
TCGCTTCCACCAGGGTCACCACTGCTCACGACCTCACCAGACATGGTTTGGAAATGTAAGATTCGCTGTGCCCACGGCTTCTAAACTATGGATAGCGTTAGTATCTAAAAAGATGGATGTGTAGGCGAATGGGGCTGAACTCTCAGAGTACTCCTCCGCAACCATTTCCATCGTATTGATTGTGCCGATCCTGGTTTTGGAGAAGTTGAACATGAGCGATTGGAACAAAGCCGTTATTGATGAGTTTCGTGCCAACGACGGTAAGGTTGGCGGGCATTTTGAGGAAATGACCCTGCTTCTTCTGCACACAATCGGGGCAAAGAGCGGGGAACCTCGTCTGAATCCGGTGGTGTACCTGGCCGATGGCGAAAGATATGTGATCATCGCCTCAAAAGGCGGGGCACCGACCCATCCTGGCTGGTATCACAACGTTGTAGCCCATCCCGAGGTTACCGTTGAGGTCGGCACCGAAAAGTTCCAAGCCCAAGCTGAGGTTGTTCAGGAACCCCAACGCACAGAACTGTTTCAGAAGGTGTCCACCCAATATCCCGATTTTGCTGAATATGAGAAAAAGACAACTCGCGTCATTCCGGTGCTTGTCTTAACACGCCTGCCCTGAACCTTGCGTTAAGATGTTCAGAGGATCCTTTCTCTCCAGCACAATGGTTCCGGTTTGAGCCGTTGAATCGCTGAAGCTGGATCCCTCAACGCAATCTCAGGGGTGCCTACGAAGCAATCGAAAAGGCGATTAGACCGCACCTCGCGGATCCTGAAGTATTAAGTTAAGCTTATTTGTATTCTTGAGGTATAAACAATGCGCAAAATCAGCCCCTCTGAAATCACCCCCGAGCATATCTATTTATCTCGACGAGAACTCTTGAAAAGCATGGGTATTCTAACGGGGGGGGCAGCCCTGCTCGCTGCTTGTAATGGGAACCCTCCGCCGATGACACTCGAGCCTGGACTTCAGGGAGATCCCACTGCGGACCACCTTAATCCGTCCGCCAGTTCTAACGTGGACGAATTAGGAGATCCGCTCAACACATTCGATGACATCACCAACTACAACAACTTCTACGAGTTCACGACGGATAAAATTGATGTTGCTAAGCTGGCTGAGGGTTACCCCACATCACCCTGGGAAATTCAAGTAGGCGGTTTGGTCCACAACCCGACAACATTCTCCTTGGATGATCTGCGAAATTTCGAGATCGAAGAGCGAGTTTATCGTCTGCGATGTGTGGAAGCCTGGTCGACGGTCATCCCCTGGCTGGGATTTCCGCTTAGCAAGCTGCTAGCGCAGGTGGAGCCCAAAGCCGAGGCAACGTACGTGCGTTTTGAGACCATCCACGACACGAAGGGCATGCCTGGTTTCAGTAAATATCCCTTCTACCAATGGCCTTATGTCGAAGGGTTACGCATGAATGAAGCCATGCATGATTTGACCTTGATATCTACCGGGCTCTATGGGAAGGACTTGTTGCCCCAGAATGGTGCACCTGCGCGGTTGGTCGTCCCCTGGAAATACGGCTTTAAAAGCATTAAATCCATCGTCAAGATTGACCTGGTCACAGAGATGCCGATTTCACTGTGGATGAATGCAGCCCCGAAAGAGTATGGTTTCTATGCCAACGTCAATCCTGAAGTCGACCATCCTCGATGGTCGCAGGGCACCGAGCGCCGTATTGGGGAGTTCGGTCGGCGGGAGACGTTGATGTTCAACGGCTATACCGGCGAAGTTGCCCATCTTTATTCCGGGATGGACCTAGCCATAAATTTCTAAGGGGAGGATTTCGTACCGGGTGAGCGACAGACTTTTCTAGATTTCTGCTCGCCCATAACGTGATACTTTATAGATGAAACGTAGTCGATTCCACCCCCTGCAGATTATCACAACCATCGGTGTTTGGGTTCCCCTGACCATTCTGTTGTGGGATTTAACGCATGATAATCTCGGCGCTGACATCATCCGCGAAGCTACGCTGCGTACAGGGAAAACCGCGCTGGTCTTGCTGGTGCTTTCGTTAGCTTGCACCCCGGTGAGCACTATTCTCAACTATAAGCCCCTCTTAAAGCTGCGTCGCCCGTTAGGGTTGTACAGCTTCATGTATGCGAGCATCCATTTTTCGATCTTTATCGGCGTAGATTATTTCTTTGACCTGACCTTGATTAAGGAAGCCCTGCTTGAAAAACGCTTTGCCATTGTCGGGTTGACAACGGGTTTGATTTTACTTGTATTGACCATTACCTCTACTCAAGGGTGGAAGCGTCGACTAAAGAAACGATGGAACCAACTTCACAAATTAGCCTATGTGGCCGGTTTTTTAGCGACCGTGCATTTCATCTGGTTGGTTAAGCCGGGAGTGGTTGAACCGTGGATTTGGATGGGTGTCGTGCTGATTTTACTGCTGGCTCGAGTCCCACCCGTAAAAAGGTTTACACTTGCCGTGCGAAGAAGATCGTACTCATGATTTGATGATGGGTTGGATGCAGACCTTGCTTGGCCGGGGTTTATCAGCGATATCATTACTCTCGGCGTTTCAGCGGTTCCAGGATTGAACCGCTGAAGCGCTGAAGTGAATGAAAACACTGAAAGATGTCCTCGGATCCATCGTTTGGGAGTGACGAAGGGTAGATGAGACATCCGATTGGAAAGAATTTAGGACACTGGTGTACCGGGTGTTCCCCTTTTCATGGTTGTTTCTTCAATGTTTGCTAGACAAAAATTCATTTCAACATATAAAAGGCACTATTATTATCACTTAAAGTGACTATAATTGTTCTAGTGGCTAATCCAATCCAAGGATCGAGTCAGAAAGAAATAGTCAGCGCACTAAGGGCTTTGGGTGAAATCATGCTTTCCCAAGGAGAGCCTATGGCTGTGGTTGCTGTTGGAGGGACAGCGCTTATTCTCCAGAACATTGTCGAAAGAACTACCAGGGATGTAGATATTATCGCAATCAGTTGTCGTTTAGGGGAAGGTGAGCCGACAGAAATAGAATCGCCAGATCCTTTTCCGGAAGCGCTTACCTTGGCGATCGCAAAAGTCGCCAGAGATTTTAACCTGCCAGATGATTGGATGAATTCAACAGTAGGACTTCAATGGAAAACAGGCTTACCACCTGGCTTCGCAGAAAGAATCCATTGGCAGGCCTTCGATGCTTTATGGTTTGGCGTTGCCGATCGCTATGACCTGATCTTCTTGAAACTATATGCCGCAGCCGATAGTGAGGGTCCATCTAGCAAACACTTCCAAGATCTATTGGCACTTAGACCAACAGGAATTGAGCTGAAAGAAGCGGCAGAATGGGTAAGATCACAAGATACATCGCCTCAATTTGCTAAAATTCTTGAACAGGTGCTTGATCATGCAATTAGAAATCTTTAACACCATTCGAAATGAATTAACAAAAGCAGTCCTTGATGCAGTATGGATTCAATGGCGATCCATTGGAACATTGATTGAATCCGAACGGGTTTCGAGATCGTTGGTTGATCCTGAGGCGCTTCTTCTGATGTCTTTGAACCTTGGTCATCGCGAGAAACGACTATGGGATATTATGGACTCATGGGCAAGGAATGGCTCACAACTTTTCAGTATCCAAAGATTAAAGAACTTGCAGAAAACATTCCCGGATAAAACTCAAGATCGTCTAGCTGAGTTCGCATGGAAGGCAAAGGTTAAGGGAAAAGATCAACGGTGGCAAAGTTTAATGGGAGAGAGCTCCACTATCCAAACCCGATCCCAAGAGTTGTGGAAAGCATATCCAGAATCATGGCGCTCTTCGGCAATAATGCTTCGACTGAGGTTGGGGTTTGGGATAGGTATCGTGCCTGATCTTTTAGCAATATTGATTTCACAACGAGGCGACTGGATTAGTCCAAGCTCGATAGCCAAGGCTATCAACTATTCGGTCTACTCGGTCAGGAGATCTGCAGATAAGATGGCTGATGCGCGCATAATCGAGAGCACTCGAACGAAGCCGGTTCGGTACAGGGCTGAGCCAAAAGCATGGAGTGATCTATTGGGGATCGATGAACCAGTACCAGATTGGCGGTTCTGGTATCAGGTGTATTCGTTTGTATCTAGTCTAATTGTGTCGACAGAAAGTGGTGAATGGGATGATCTATCCTCGTACATGTTAAGTTCAAGATTACGCGATTTAATTGAACTGCATGAAGATGCTTTCAGTCTTAATCATATTGAGCATCCTGTATCCCGTGATTATGCCGGTGATGAATACCTTCCAGCGTTCAATAAGCTCATAGGAAATCTGGGCGTCTGGATTGTGGAGTATGTATAACCTCTGGGTGAAATTACCTAAGGTCGTGCTTGGTTGATCTTCCAGTTTTCTTAACATCGTCCACAGCTCATGAAGAACAAGATGTAGTATGCCTCCTCATAACTACTGTTACCATTATTAATCCACATCACTCTTGTATATTTCTGATTATCAACCTAGTTGGTTTAAGTTTCCGTGGGCGTCCGATAATTGGCGGAAAGCAGAAGCTCGCACACCTAGAATCATGCAGCCAAACCAAATCCTGTGAACGAACACAGATGCAACCACCTTGACAGACTCTGCAATACTTGTACAATATAGTTGTACAAGTAAGGAGAATTAGAATGACCATTGAAGTTAGTTACTCTCAAGCACGACAGAAGCTTGCCTCACTATTAGATAATGTGACCCAGGACAAGGAAGTGGTGATCATCAATCGCCGTGGTGGTGAGCCAGCTGCGCTCATCGCCGCGGACGAATTGGCAAGTCTCACCGAGACCGTGCATCTATTGCGCTCGCCGGCCAGCGCCGAGCGTTTGCTTGCCGCGCTTGCCCGGGCGCTCAAAGGGGAGGGGGAGATCATGATGGTTGATGAGCTCGCGGCCGAGGTCGGCCTTGGCGAATAAAGATCGCCAAGCCGTCTTTCAACCGGAGTTTATCGAGGACTTGAAGTACTGGGTAAAGAATGATCGAAAGACGGCGCTCCGAGTTATCAAGCTCATTGAAGACATACTGCGCGATCCGTTCGCTGGAATTGGCAAACCGGAACCCTTGAAGTATCTGGCCCCAGGTACATGGTCCCGTCGAATAACCCAAGAGCACCGCATTGTCTATCTGGAGCGTGACGAACGGATAGATTTTCTCCAAGCTCGGTACCACTATTAAACTCCACATCGGACCAGTAGTTACGATTTTCCTTTGGCATCCGAGAATTTGCATTATTAGCAGCTCAGAAAAGGCAATGGAAACGATCTAAATCTACTCACAAAAAAGCCACCCTGGTTGATTATTCCTGCTTGATAGCCCATACTGTCATTAGAACCAGCGTGAAACGGGGGCCGCAATAGAACCAGGAGAGCTGCTTGCCCAGGGGATGGAATTCGCCCGAAAGGGAGATCTAAAACGCGCTAGAGAACTGATTGCAAAGGCCGTCAAGGCTGACCCGTCTATGAAGCAAGGATGGTGGGCGCTCGCCAATTTGCTTGATGATAAAGACCGGCAGCTTCATTGTTTGAAGCAGGTGTTGAAGCTCGACCCTGCGAACAAGGAAGCGCGCGCAAAGTTAGAAGAGCTCCAAGGCGCTCCCTTTCCCGGTGAACCTGCCCATCATGTTCCTTCTCCTTCAGACAGCCAGGAAACTCCAGCCCCGAGGGTTACTAAAGGCAGAAATAAGTACGTTTATATAGTTGTTGCTGTGGTTGGCGTGGCCCTGGTTGGTGCACTCCTGACTTGGCTCGTTGCCAGCGGGGCACTCCAAGGGCTGTTCGGCGGGGGCAAGACGAGTTGGCCAACCTGTCCCCTCCCACGCTGCCCGCAGCCTGGACTCCAACGCTCGATCTCAAGGTGCTCTTACCAACATTCACATCTACTCCGACACCTTCATCTACACCTCAGTCAGGTCCGCAAGTTTCCCCAACCATCACAAAGACGCCGTTACCCTCTCTGACACCCGCTCCACTTTATACGGCGACGATCACGCCGACGTTCAACCCGCGCTCGGTCGCCACAATGACCCCGGCTTCCCCCAAAGCTTGTCCAGCGCTTGTCTCAGCCGGGTCGCTTCAATTGACCGACCCAGACGACGACCTCTATGCCTCCGCAGACGAGGTGCTTGCCTACCTAAACGCTGGAGGATCTGTAGATGAAGTTAGACGCGCCCTTGACGATCTATCTTTCAATACCGAGCTGCTCACTGTTGATTTAACGAATGATGGCGTATCTGAGATCGTCATGTACTCCTTTGCTGTCTATGTATTTCACTGCCATGAAGGTCAATATGAAGAGATGCTGCGCGTGCAGCCTGAAATTCGCGATACCTATGGAATGAGTATGAAGATCTTAGCGGATGATCTTACTCGGAGCGGGGTCCAAAATCTTATTGTCACCACGGACAATGAAGGCATGGGCAACGATAACTACACACTTAATGTCCTGGTTTTTGAGTGGGATGGGGAGGAGTTCGCCAATCTTGCGCCAGAGGAGGTCCATCATCCCTTCACGCAATTAGGACAGGTCATGTACGTTGGAGGCTATCATATCCCCATGTTTAGAGGAGAGATGGAGTTTCGCGATATCGATCGCAACGGCACGATTGAGATCATCTTGAACGGTGTCGGTGTTGGGGGAGGATACTGGTCCGCATCACTAAGAGAAGAAACGCACACTTGGATGTGGAATGGCGAAGAGTTCAACCTATTTGATGTTTCCTTATCCCCCGCTGTATTGAAGCTGCATGCCGTCCATGATGGGGATATTGCCGCCTTGCAGTCAAATTATAACGAAGCCTTGAATTCTTATTGGCGTGCAATCAACGATACATCTCTCGAGCCCTGGAACGCTGACAGACTCGAATATAATTACCTATGGTCTACTCCTTGGCCATCACCCGATCCGGAACAGGGCAAACGTGTTGAAGCCTACGCTCGATTCCGGATCATCGTGACGAACTACTTGCTTGGGCGGGTTGAGCAAGCGGAGGCCCAGTACCAAGTTATCCAGGATATCCATCCTGCTGGCGATCCTGGTCACCCTTATGCTCAGATGGCGACGGCTTTCTATGATGCCTATCATGACTTCTCCGGCTCAATCAAAATTGGCTGCAATGCAGCGCGGGCCTATGCAACACACAACGAATCGGAAATCCTGAGACCTTTTAGTTCGATGGTTTACGGCCAAGTGAACATACTCTATGACGCTGAAGATATCTGCCCGTTTCAGTAATCCATGCTACAACTTGCATCATTGCCAACAAAAAGTGCCCAGTCTAAATAGGGAGCGTCCGGTTGTCAATCGAATCGGGTGCAGGTTCGTCTCGGGACTCCAATAAACAAGCGTAGAGCGTTGCCCCATCAACAGACGAAATATCTTCTTATTAGGAAAGCTTGGGTTCCTAGGTTGTGCGCTTTAGGACAGCGCCGAGGATGGCTGTGAGACTCGCGGGCGCAAGACTGTCCCCCCAGACCGTTCGATAGGATTCATGCCCTGAGACTGCGCCGAAGAGCGCACGGCGAAGGCGCGGCTCTTTGCGCGCCGCTCTTATGACTGCATCCAGCATGCCGGAGCGAGCCATGAGGATGACAACGGACCGCATGACTTTACCGTAGGACATGTCGCCAATGAGATCTTCGTTGGCGCTTCTGTAGTGGCCGTGGAATGCAGCCCTGGAGTAACCGACCGAAAGAATCGTTTCTGCTGCCCGTATACCCGTTTGCACCGCCGCCGTGACCCCTTTACCTTTAAAGGAACGCACTAGGCCTGCTGCGTCACCAATCATGACGAAGCGATCACCATAGTAATTCCGTGCTAACGAGCAAGGAAAGCGCCCTTTGTAGTAACGGAGGTCGTTCGCATCGAAGTGGCGAGCCATCTTGAAATTGGGTAATGCGTCACGCACCACTGGTTGATTCAGGAAATCGGACATCAATGGAGCATCGACATTGCGCCCGGCGATGTTGATGGTCAAGTGATCGCCCTTAGGAGTGATGCCACCGAATTCGATACGCGGGTGTTTTGGGAGGAAGGCATGAATATGCTTGCCGAAGGCATCCATGGCTTCAGTGCCTGGATGGTAATTCGTGACTACCGAGCTTAAGGCTTGCGGGGGTTCATACTTCGCTTGGCGTGAGAAGAACGCCGCGCTGCCCTCATCCATTCCAAATGCGCCTACGAGTACGTCTCCCTCCACCGGTGTGCTATCGGTGTATACAATGACACCATCTTCGTGGAATTCCAAGTCGGTTGCACGAGCAGGCAGCACCTCCACCCCTCTTTTCAAAGCCGCTTCCAGCATATAGCCGTCGAACTGCACTCGCCGTAACGCAATGGAAGGCTCGCCATTGCCTTCAAGGGGAAGTTCCTCTCTATCGCCGTGGAGGGTGTAGCCCGTGATCAAGGCTCGCGTGAGATCCGTTGGGAAGGAAACGAGGAGTTCGCGCTCCATAAGATCAGGGAGCGGAGTCGAAAGGACACCCACGCATTGATTGTAATGCCGCTCCCCGGCGAATTGTTTACTTTCTAGAAGGGTTACTTTTACTGCCTTTTCCATCTGCGCCGCGAGCTTGAGCAGGGCTAGTCCGCAGGCAGAACCAGCAGGTCCACCACCTAAAATTAGGATATGCAGGGGTTCGGACGCAATTCTATTCATCATCTTGCACGGTTCATTTTAGCCTATCCTTCTTTACACTGTGGTAAAGGGGAATAATAGTTTCTAGTCTAAACAATTTTCTGAAGAGATGGCGATACGGCTCGCTCCCCGTGAACATGCCCCACAGGATGCGTGAGTGAATTCTTTGAGAGCGCGGTAGATCTTCCTCAGATTTAATGATACCAATCCAAACTCTCATCAGGACGCGAAAACGGAATGTCAGATCCCATAATCGGAACAGAATTCTGCCATAGTTGTTGTCTTTCGCAATCTCCTTGCACAGCGGTCTATACCCCTTTCTAAATGCCGCCTCTGAAATCCCGACAATTAGCGCGGTGTGCACTGCCTTTTCGGCTGTCGAGAAAGCCGCGCCGATCCCATCCTTATAGAGCCTGGTAACTGCCGCGTCTCCGACAGCAACCCAGCGGTCCCCAAAATATCGCTTGGCCAGGCCAACTGCGATTCTTGGTGTGCACCCGCACAAACTCCCCGAAGAAACAGGGAAATCCTGGTTGAGTTCATGCGCTTCGATGAAGTCACTGATTGCATCGGTGGTCAGCCCTCGGCCGAGCAGAGAGATATTTACATACGAACCTTTAGGAATGAGCGCCCCGAATACCAGCCCCGGCGGCTTCTGGAAGTAACTGCGTACCTGGTCAGAAGGCCATCCCTGCGGAAGGGGGAACTCATCCTGAGCCATGATCTCGGTTCTGGGCGGCTGGTACCCAAACTCATCACCCAGAGGGGAGCGACTGTTGACGCCCGTTGCCAGGATCACGAGGTCAGCAGCATATCGATCTTGAGCGGTATGGATGATGGGCTTTCCATCCCAGGTGACGGCGATCGCTCGCGCCCTTATCCGTTCCGCACCACGAGCACGTGCTTTGGAGAGTAAGTAGCCATCGAAGCTTGTTACAGGACCAAATGGATGCAGTCGCGGACCGCCTCCACGATATATGCTAACGATTCGATATTCTGGATCGGGTCGATCGATATTCACTACTTCGTGGTTGAGGTGAATGGAATAAGCACGAATCTCCGATTGGATGACATCATCAGGAAGCGAGATTTCGAGACTCTCTAAATCATGGATGAGTCGGGTGGAGATGATCCCTGCGCACCGGTTGCAGCCTCCAGATCCGGGAATTGAAAACTCTCGCGGTTCGAAGATCATCACTTCAAGCCGCATACTCAGTTGGTCGATCTGCTTAAGAAGCTGTAAGGCTGCGAAGCTCCCTGCGGGCCCACCACCGATGATGCAGACGCGGTCGCCATCGGATAATCGTATTCCCATCAATTTACTCCGAATTCATCTTACATCAAAATTGCGCCGCTGGGGAGTATGTTCGACTGCATTCGAGGTGGAATTATATTGGGATTCTCACCAAGCTGGAGACCACGGAGCGCTGAAGATATCTGCCCGTTTCAGTAATCCATGCTACAACTTGCATCATTGCCAACAAAAAGTGCCCAGCCTGAATAGGGAGCGTCCGGTTATCGATCGAATCGGGTTCAAGAGTAGGTAGAGCGTCACGAAATGGATTTCAGAGGTCTCATTCATCGCAGCGTATCAGTGGTTCCGGGATTGAACCGCTGAAACGACTGAAAGCACTGAACTATTGACCCCTAAAAGTACCCCCGGCTCCAATTGAGTGCAACGCGGACCGAAGTGGGGCGGCGATAACGCCGACACCACTGGAGCGGCTTTAGGTTAGAATGCCATAGCATTCGCTGCGGTGTTGAGGGGGTCCTTATCGAGAAAAAAAATATTCTGGTATTCATGATGGGCGTGGGGCATTTTCCGCTCGCCCGCCTTTACCTTTCTCGAGGTCTGCATGTCTTATAAGTTCCAACTCAAAACCGGAGTCAGCAGAACGATGCGCTGGCTGCTGCAAACGGGCCGGCCCGTTCCCCCGCGCAGTGATGAAGAAGTTGCTGCCGATGTGGAGCGCAACTACCGCTGGAATTTCACCGTCAACCTGCTGGATACTGCCGGCTTTATGTTTGGCTTTAGCTTCATCGCGGCTACCACCATCGTGCCCCTCTTTATTAGCAAACTAACGCTCAGTCCACTGCCGATTGGGATCGCCGCGGTCATAGCCCAGAGCGGCTGGTCATTGCCGCAACTCTTTACGGCAAACAGTGTAGAACGTTTAGCCCGAAAAAAACCGGTCGTCATCAACCTGGGTTTCTTCCTTGAGCGCCTGCCGATGTGGATTCTGGTGATTTCACCCATGATCGCAGTGCGTGAACCAACGCTGGCCCTGGGGCTTTTTCTGGTGACTTTAGCCTGGTTCCACGTGGGCGCCGGGATGGTGGCGACAGCCTGGCAGGACTTGATCGCTCGTTGTTTTCCTGTTGATCGGCGCGGTCGGTTTTTTGGCACAAGCATGTTTGTCGGCACTAGTCTTGGCGCGCTGGGAGCAGCGATCAGCGCCTGGTTCTTGAAGACCTTCCCCTTCCCGACTAATTTCGTCTACATCTTTACGATTGCCGCCGTCGGCATCACCATCAGTTGGATCTTCCTTGCCCTGACACGTGAGCCTGTCCAGCCTGTCGAAAGACCAAGGACCAGCAACCGCCAGTTTTGGGCTAAATTACCTGAAATCCTGCGCAAAGATCACAACTTTCGCCGTTTCCTGATCGCCAGGTCGCTGCTGGCATTTAGGGGGATGGGGATTGGTTTTATCACCATTGCAGCTGTGCAGCGTTGGCAGGTTTCGGACAGTACGGTGGGAGTCTATACAGGCGTATTACTGCTTGGCCAAACCGTTGGCAACCTGACTTTTGGGTTTCTAGCCGATCGCTTCGGGCATAAATTATCCCTGGAGCTGGGCGCGCTGGTCTCGGTTTTTGCATTTCTCATGGCCTGGCTGTCACCTTCTCCGCTTTGGTACTATGGAGTATTCGCTCTGTTAGGGATAGCAATGGGGGCGATGGTCGTTTCGGGGATCTTGGTCATCATGGAGTTCTGCGAGCCGGAGCGCCGCCCGACTTACGCTGGACTGGCTAATACCAGTATGGGGCTTATCGGCATCGCTGCTCCATTGGTTGGCGCCTGGTTGGCGCAGATTAGTTATAGCTGGCTTTTTGCGCTCAGCGCATTCGCTAGCTTACTCGCGTATGCTGCAATGCACTGGTGGGTGAAAGAACCGCGTTGGGCTTAGGCAACAATTGAACCACTGAACCGCTGAGTAGATTGATTACACTGAAAGGTGTCCTCGGATACATTAAATGGGGGTGAGAAATGAGTAATAAGAATTCCGATTATGTAAAAAAGGAATACCCGCTTTCTGGATTTACTGGGCGGATTATCGCCGCGGCGCAGCAGGTGCATCGTGAATTGGGTCCGGGCTATGAGGAGCGGATCTATCAGCGGGCGCTGGCGTTGGAATTGCCCGCGCATGGGCTGGATTTCAGCCGGGAAGTATGGATCGATGTGCTCTATAAGGGACAGAAAGTAGGTCGCAAGCGGGTAGATTTCATCATCGAGGAAGTGTTGGCCGAGCTTAAAGCTAATGCTGAAATTGAGGCTGTGGCTATCATCCAAATACTTTCCGATCTGAAAGCATCCGGATTTCATGTGGGGTTGCTATTGAACTTCGGTTCGAAATCCTTGGAAATCAAACGCCTAATCAACACCTCGCAAGAAGAGTGAGTCGCCCAAAGGATTGTTCAGCGTAATCAATTCTCTCAGCGTCTCAGCGGTTCCAATCGCTTCCGCGCCGGGCGGCTCGTGAAGGTCAATGTGCGTTCTCTACGGGATCCGATTAATTAGCTCGAACGCTGTATCTTCTCTTGAGAGCCTAGACCAACTCGTGAGCCCCTCAATTCGCAGCCGAGATCTCACAGCCATTCTCGAACCATAAGTGAAGATCGTATCCCCCGGGCGCGGCCATTGTGCCGAAGAAGAACTCCACCCGCGATAGCCTTTCCACGCTTCGATCCTCTGGATTCCCGATCCAGGTAGTCATGATCGTCGGTGGGATCAGGTCAACATTGGACCAAATGACCTTCCCGTCCAGAAATGCGTTGAAGATCGCGTCATTAGACTTCGGCCAGTCGATTTCGATGTGCGCGAGCGTAAGCGTTGCGCCGCTGTCGTTCTGCAGCCGCCAAGCAGCGATGTTGCTGGTCGCGGAGATGAATCGCAGGTCGAGCAAGGCACAAATATCGGCCGGCGGCGTCAACGTGTGAATGAGCGTAGCGATTTGAGTTGCCGGTGTTGAAGTGTACACCGTCGATATTGCGCCCGGCGTTTCGGTACCCTGCAATGTTGGTGTGCTGGATGTCGGCTGTGAAGTCTGGTGAACCGGCGCACTCAGGGACGGTGTACCTTCCACCTCACCGGATGTGAGTGATGATGGTTCGGTTGGGAGCATTGGTGCCAGGGATTCGTCGAAGAAACCCAGTACGAAAAACAGCGCACCCAGTACGACCAGTAACAGAAGGACAGCGAGGATGACCAATACACCGAGCTGTCTGCCCGTCATGCCCAGAACTCTTCGTGAGCGACCGCCTGTTTTTCGGTTCATATCCTCATCATGATGTTGAGTGCCCATTGGGGCGTGATTATCAAAGAAGCCCGGATGAAAGGATCCCCGCCCGGATCGGTTTCCTTCGCGCTCGGCGGTGTGTTCACGTGTGCTGCGATGGGATCGCGAGTAGACATTCGCGGCAAACCGTTCGAACGGTCAATTCCCTGCTGAGACCTGGCAGCCATTATCGAATGTGACGGAAAGATTATATCCAGAGCCGGCCGCCATGGTGCCGAAGAACGCCTCCAGGTCGGCCGAAGAAGTCACCTCGCGCGCCGACTGCCCGCCAACCCAGGAATCGATGTGCGTGGGCGGCGCCGTATCCACACTAGCCCAAACGACGGTGCCGTCCACGAAGATATTGAAAAGCGCATCATTCGAGGCGGGCCAATTGAGATCGATCACCTCGATCCTGATGGTCGCTCCGGAATCGTTCGTGATCTCCCACCCGGCGATGTTGCTCGTGGACGTGAAGTCTCCGATGTCAATGAGTGGGCAGACGTCCTGCGTCGGCGTGGCGGTGGTTGTTGGCGTTAGGGTGGCGGTGGCTGAGGGTGATGCTGTTCGCGTGGGCGTGGCTGTTGCCGTTCTCGTGGGTGTATACGTCGCGCTGGGCGAGGGTGTGGAGCTTGCCAGCGGTGAAACGCTGAGCGTGCCCGTCACGGTCGCGGTCGATGTTCGGGTGGCCGTTGGAGTCCTCGTCGATGAGCTCACCACCGAAGCGGTTTCTGTCAGTGCCAGGATCGCTTCCGGCGTGCCATCAAGCGCTGATGGAGGGACCGGGTTATCCGACCCGCTCGATTCGATCAACAGCACCTGCAGTGTTGCGGCGATCGCCGTTTGAAGCTGCTCCTCGGACATGCTTGACCCAGCGGCGAATGCCACAGCGGTTGAGAGCGAATCCACGGTCGCTTTCCAGTCCACCGTTGGGCTTGAGGTGTGCGTCGTCGCACCTCCCACTGCCGTTGCGCCGGAGTTGAATGAACGGCTGATCAGCCATAGGGAGGGCAGGAGAATCAGCGCCCCCAGGATCAGAATCGGGGCTAACTTACGCTTCTTTGGTGCAGCGTCGACCAACGTTTTATCTTCGGAGTCGTCTTCCTCAAGTTTGTACTCCTGAGTTGTGTCATAGGGACGTCTCACAACACCGGGCTTCAGCGCACCTGCCTTCGCGTCATAGACCTTCTGTAAAGCGCGATCGAATGCCTGGCTCAATTCCAGGGCAGAGGCATAGCGATCCTCAGGGCGTTTTTCCAGCGCTTTGATCAGGACCTTGCCAATCTCTTGCGGGATGTTCGGATTGATAGATGTAGGCGGTGGCAGTGGTTCGCTGGCTTGCTTCATCGCAATTGCTAATGGTGTATCCGCGTTGAAGGGTAGTTGGCCCGTGCACATCTGGTAGAGCACGATCCCTAATGCGTAGACATCGGTCTTAACACTCACTGGTTCGCCGCGCGCCTGTTCCGGGGCCATGTACTGCGGCGTGCCGATCACATTCGAACCCGTCAAACTCACCGTGGCGTCCCCGACGTGTGCGGTGCCGAAGTCGGATAGCCAGGCATTGCCTTCGCTGTCCATCAGAATATTGGCAGGCTTAACGTCGCGGTGGACCAACCCTGCGTCATGGGCATACTGCAGCGCCTCCGCAATTTGACGGACGATGTGCGCGCCTTCCTCTGGTTTGAGCGGTCCCTTGCGTATGCGTTCGCGCAGCGTGCCGATCTCCATCAGCGGCATGACAATGTAGAAGATCCCATTCTCCATGCCGAAGTTCAGGATAGGGACGATGTGTGGGTGATGCAGGCGCATCAGGATCTGGGCCTCGCGCTCGAATCGGGGTTGGAAATTCTCCTCCTCATCGAGCCAGGGAGGCAGTACCTTGACGGCCACCTCTTTTTCCGTTTCATCCTCAACGGCTTTAAACACCGTGGCCATCCCGCCGCTGCCGATCCTGCTGACGAGGGTATATTTGCCTAGCTTATGGTTTTTCCAGTTATACATCTATGTCCTGCGCGTCTACACGGATCGCATCGCAAAGCGAGCGTGTTCCGGATGTGTTCGCGGGTTAAATGATTGACTGCCCAAGCCTGGATATCGCTTGCGTCTACTGTAGCATATCAACGATCGTTGTTTCTACACTTTACAGGTGCCTTACAGTGATATTAAGGTGGCTGTTTTTTAGGAGAGGACATTATAAACGCTGAGTGTAAGATCAAATGTGGGATCCGCGGCAGCGAGGCATCATCTCGTAAGTCGCATTTTCAATTGAGGATGGATTACTCGGAAGTGCATCGCTAGGAACGAATCACTATATGCTTTACACGGCTGATGGTGGTAAAAATACACTACTTCATGACCTTGGAGTGGAGAGAGAATTACACTGGTTGACCGCCTGATTTATGTCCGGCGGAATTAAACGTTTTAGATTCTTGGATCGAGCATAGGCGGCATATGTCCACTCCAAACAAGGCCCGTTTCCCCAGACTGTTAAGCGCAGTCGTCATTGTGATGCTAGCCAGCCCGGCTCTGCATGTGCAGACGACGCTGGCGCATCCCTCTGAAACGGAACGCGTGAGCATAAGCAGCGCGGGCTCCGAAGGTGATCAGCTTTCGCAAACCCCCAGCATTAACTTCGATGGTCAAATCATCGTTTTCGCTTCCGAAGCGTCAAACTTAGTCGATGGTGACTCCAACGGCGTCCAGGACATCTTCCTCCATGATTGGCTCGCCGGTACGACCGAGCGAGTGAGCCTGAATTCGTACGGCGAGGAAGCCGATGGCGCCAGCGCTTGGCCTGAAATCAGCACCGATGGCCTGTTCGTCGTTTTCACCTCAACAGCCACAAACCTCGTCGACGGAGATACGAATGGCGTCGAGGATGTCTTCGTGATCGACCTCCAATCTGGTGCTGTCGAGCGGGTGAGCCATTCCGCTTCGGGTGGTCAAGCCAATGCGGCCAGCAGCCAGCCAGTCATCTCCGGTGATGGTGGCTTCGTCGCCTTCGTTTCCCCTGCTACTAACCTGGTGCCGGGCGCGACCACCGGTCTGGAGGAGCTTTACCTCTACGATCGCGCCGATGGATCGCTGCAATGGATCACCACGCCGCTCAGTGGATCAGTGAATGATGGGCTGAGTGGAGAACCGGCGATCAGCGCCGACGGGAATTGGGTCGCCTTCTCTTCGAACTCAACCCAACTCATCGTCAATGACACCTTCGGAATGCGTGACATCTTCTTATGGAACAGAGCTTCAAGTACGATTGAACGTGTCAGTGTGACCCAAACCGGCGATGAAGCCGATAGCTTAAGCTACGTTCCGGCACTCAGTGCGGACGGTCGATTCATCGCTTTTCGGTCGCATGCCTCGAATCTGGTCGCTGGGGATTCGAACTCCATGGGTGACATCTTCCTGAGCGACCGTCAGAACGGCACGATGCAGCGGGTGAACCTTTCCAGCAGCGGTGAACAGGCTCTCGGTGGACCCAGCGACGAACCGGCGATCAGCGCGGACGGCCGATTCATCGTTTTCCGCTCTATGGCCACGAACCTCATTCCGAATGACACAAACGGTGGACGCGACATTTTCGTACGTGATATGCAGGGCACCACGACCCGTGTTTCCGTCGATAGCAATGCTGTCGAGTCGAACGGCGGCAGCTATTCACCCGTGATCAGCGCCGATGGAGCCGCAATCGCTTTCTATTCAGATGCCAACAACTTAGACTTGGTGCGCGCCGATGACAATGGCACTGCAGACGTCTTTGCTCACGGCGAGCCGCCGGCGCCCGAGCCGACAGAGACACCGACAATCGAGCCGACGGAAACGCCCACAACCGAACCCACAGAAACACCTACACCCGAACCAACCGATACGCCGACGGCCGAGCCAACTGATACGCCGACGGTTGAACCGACAGAAACACCGACGGCCGAGCCTTCGGATACACCGACAGCTGAACCCACAGACACACCTACCTCCGAGCCTACGGATACGCCATCGCCCGAACCGACCGACACGCCGACGACCGAGCCTACGGCTTCTGAGGAGCCACCCGAGGCGAGCTCACCGCCCATTATCAGCCTGAAGGAAGAGGTCTGTGTTAAGGAGGGTGAGACGATTGCACTGACGGGTTCCTTCAAGGATCCCGATTCCGAGCGTTGGACGGCGAGCGTCGATTATGGCGATGGCACCGGCACCCACGCACTTAACCTAGACTCAAATAAAACCTTCGAGCTGCGCTGGGTGTATGGTGACAATGGCGACTATTCGGCGACGGTGAGGATAACCGACGAGAGCGGTGCAGTCGGAACGAGAGATCTGCTTGTTCATGTGAAGAACCAAGTGCCGCGGTTGGAGAACAATCTGGTGCCTGATCTCCATTCCTACCGCGAACTGACTCACGACGACCGTGATGGTGAGGCTGCCGGTAAGATTGGTAAGTGGTTTACAGCCACTGCAGGCGAGCAGACTTTCTTCACGATCGACGTGGAAGATCCGGGCTCGGATGACCTCAAGATCCGTTGGAGCTTCGGCGACGAGGTGATCTATTTCAACGATGGCGATGAAGCCGATCCATTCCCCAGCCCGTGGGGAACCTACCCATTCCGTGTAACACACACAGCTTCCGTTATCTTCGATAAGCCGGGTGTGCGCAACGTGAGAGTAGACGTCTACGACGATGATGGCGGCAAAGTCTCGATGTATTTCCAGGTGCTCGTGCGCGGAAAGGAAAGATGCCGTACCTCGCTGGGGTATTGGATCCAGTACTTCAAGAATGAAAACAATGCGGAGTTCAAGGGCGAGCTGCGTGCTCATTTGAGCATCCTGAGTGCATTCGTGACCTCCTCCTTCGGCGAATTCCGTCCTGAGGCGGTGAGCGCGCTGGAGGACTTTATTCTCAATGACATGGATCAAAGCGCGCGCGCCCGGGCCCAGCTGCTGACGTCCTGGCTTAACTTCACCAACGGCTCGGTGGAGTGGGATGATGTCATCCTTGATGCGGATGGCGAACATGATATGCAATACGCGGAGGTAATCCGCGAGATCTTAGCTATTTTGGTTGAAAGTAAAGCCACAGCGGAGGAGTTCTCGCACGCCATAGAACTGGCGCAGTCTATCAATCTGCACTCTCGCAGCGGTGCATCCTGCCCGGTCTATGGAGAATAGGGTAAGATCACCACAAGGTTTGTGACGACCGCTCGCCCACCGTCTTGGTGGGCGAGTTTGCTATTCTGATCCATGGCTCCCTCGAGAAGACGGTTTCTTGACCAATGTCTTGTCTGAGGAGTGTGACAACAAAGAATCTCGAAAATCCAGATTAACATATTTGCAGGTTCTTCAGGAAGCAGTTATTCCACTGGTCCTGGTTCTTTCAAGGTGAGGGTCACGGGCCCGATGACGGTCTCGTATACTTGCGTGGCGCCATCCATGGCGGGTACGACCAAGTAGATCTGATCGGTGACCATGTCGTAGCCCTCAACGCCGCCGCTGCCGTGTATTTCCTCGATGACGTATTTTGGCAGGTAGGCCATCTTATCGAACGGATTGCAGGTGTCTTCCCCGCTGAAGGTCACCTCGGCCGGGAACTGGAACATAAAGACATTGGCATTCCCGCGCGTCTCCAGCTTGCCCTGGATCTCGAAATTGAAACTGCCGGTGACGTCCGTCGTGGTTATAAATTCCTCGCCGCTTAGCAGGTTGACGCAGGTTATCTCCACGTGAGTAGCCAGCCTGCCCGTACCCTGGCCATCGAGCTCGTCATTATCTTGAACGATAAAGAACCCTTCCCAGGAAATCGTATGCTTGCCGGATTCCCAGACCATGTCGAGATTTAGATTGACTTGCCATGAATCACATTCCGGCACAGCTTCGCCTCGCATTCGACGGAGGCGGATATCCTTCCACTCGTTGATTTCGCTCAGGTAATCATATTCAAACGCCTCTATCCCAAGCAGCTGGGCCAGGGCGACCGTTCTTAAGAGGCTGCGAGCCTCCGGCACGCTTGCGAGACACGGCTCGAATGTCTCCAGCGCCTGCACCAGTGCGGCCTCGGCGAGATCTGTCGCCCGGCTGATGGCGTCATCGCCGAGCTCGAGTAACCCCAAAATCTGAGCCTCCGCAGCGATGGTGAGCGCCTCCTTTATGTCGGCGGTGTCTATCGCATCCGAAGCCCAGGCTTCATAAGTATCCGTAGCGGAGGCGATCGCCTCATCAGCGCGGTCGTCGTTGCCCCACCATTGTGCCCGGGCGGCGATGAGCAGATAGGAACGTACGGTTTTTCGTGCCCGCTCCCCACCTTGCTGTAAGCGCTGAGCGGCGATTTTCACACTGCTTTGGGAGGAAAACGCCTCCCGCTCCACGTCCGCAAGCAGCTCGTTCAACTTCTCGTCCGCCAGCGAGTCTTGACCGGATTCAAAGAGACGATCGATCTCGTCCAGCGCTTCGACCAGCTCTTCATGGATCTCAAAGGCGCAGAAGCTGTCCTCGAGTGAGAATAATTCGCTGGCAAGCTCGAGCGCACCCTGCCGACCGAGCGTGCCGATTTCAAAGTTCTCCCCCAGCGTGGCTACCCGGCCGGCCGGCTCGAGTTGGAAGATCTCGAAATCGAGCGATTGGGCGCAGAGATCCTTGTCCTTAACGACACCCTTGGCCTGATCGCTGTCCGTTGAAGGTCCCGCCGCAGTCGAACCGCAGGCGGCCATAAAGAAGGATAGGAAAAGTATGGGTAGAAAGGACAGGCGGGGAGATGGCACAAACTTCATGGAAAGCTCCTTGGGCATTGTAATGGGATAAATACTACTAGAATAAGAAGAATTGGGCTAGATGAAAGATTGTGGTTACCACTCCCTGACATTGCCAGGAGCCTGTTAGGGCGACGTGGCAATCTCCCATCAAGAAACAAGGAGATTGCTTCGCTTCGCTCACAATGACAGGTTCCTCGCCAAGGTCATTCTGAGGAGTGCAGCGACGAAGAATCTCGTTCATGGCAAGCAGCACCAGCCAGGTCAAAGGTGCTTCACGGAGTTTAGCCTGAGGGAAGCCGAATGGGTTCAGCATGACAAGTTTCTGCATACCGGCATCCTTATGCCGTTATACGGCTCACCCGAAACGACATTTATAAGAGTTGTGACAAAAATCTTCGATTCCAGATCGATTTCCGGTTGAGTAAATGCTGACGTATTTTCTGTGCGGCCAGTAGCGTACTCGTTTTTCTGTCTCCCAATCCCCCAACGGGGGTTCCGGGCGGAACAGTTTTCCCCCATACCCCCTGCAATAAAAACAAGCCGCGAAAAATTCAAATCCCCGTCTTTGTCATTGCGATGAAAGAAGTGACGTGGCAATCTCCGCGCAAGAATAGAGGCGATTGCTTCGCTTCGCTCGCAATGATATATCGGTGGAAGTTGAGATTGCTTTGTTGAGTTAAGCCCGAACGAGATAGAATGGACTTACAATAACACATGGGTAAATGATCGGGTATAAAAACAGCGTGAACACAAAGATGCAGCAGATAATAATTGACAACATAGTCATGGATCTGATCCGTAAGGATATCAAGCACCTGTATTTTGCTGTTTATCCACCGAACGGCAGAGTGCGAGTCTCCACGCCGCTCCGATTGGACGACGAAGCTGTCCGCGTGGCAATAACCTCGAAGCTGCCATGGATCAAGCGCCATCAGGCCAAGTTCGAGGGACAGGAAAAGCAACCGCCGCTGGAGTACGTCTCTGGGGAGCGCCACTACTATCAAGGTCAGCGCTACTTATTGAACGTGATCTATCATGACGGCCCCCCGAAAGTAGTTATTCGCGACAATGCCACTCTCGACCTTTTTGTGCGGACAGGGAGCGACGCCAGCAAACGCGAGCGTGCCCTGATCGCCTGGTATCGCCAGCAGCTCAAGGAAGCAATCCCTCCCCTTCTCTCAAAGTGGGAAGCCATCATCGGTGAGAATGTGGCTGAATGGGGTGTGAAGCGTATGAAAACCAGGTGGGGCAGCTGCAACGTCAAAGCTCGCCGGATCTGGGTGAATCTTGAACTCATTAAGAAACCCGTTCACTGCCTGGAATACATCATCGTGCATGAAATGGTGCACCTGCTAGAGCGTCTTCATAATGATCGTTTCGTGGCCTACATGGACGAGTTCATGCCGCAGTGGCGGCGCTGCCAGGACGAGTTGAAACAAACTCCCCTGGCGTATGCGAATTTAGGCTATTAACCACTGTTCGGATGAGACGACATCCACGACGCCTCATGGGCGTAGGTCCGCCTGAGCACCATACATTGGTGAGGGTCATGAAAAAACTCTACGCTGTAGTTAAGCTAATGAAGTTCACGAACAAGTTCTTGGGCAGAGCGCATTCACGTCAATGGGAATACAGCTAGCAGCGTCCAGCTCAGGAATAACGCGCCGCAAATGGCGAATGGCCAACTGCCGCGAAGACGAGCTGCAGCCAGTTCCACCAGCCCGAGGATGAGAGGTAGGAGAGGCAAGACGAGGATGAGCACATAGAGCCCAGGGATCAAGCGCATGGATAGAACAAAACCGACGGCGAGTAGGATGCTATTGCCGATCCATCCTGCGAACCGTTGCAGAAATCCTTCGCCGCGCAGGGTCTCACCGATGGCTAGGAACCAGGGTAGGGTGAGCAGCGCGCCCACGGGCCACAAGATCAACCGCTTTGGAATGATCAGCCAGGGTATCCAGACGAAGTTAGATAATATACCCACACCCAACCAGAGGATGGCGAAAGCTGCTGACCCGCTAAGTAGGAGACGCGTCGATAAAGGGGAGAGACGAAAGCCGAGCAATATCAGGCTGATCAATCCCGCCAACCCGAGCCAAATCAACACATATCCGCCGACCACCAATCCCAACGGGGCATCCAACCTGACCCCCAGCACATTCAGTATCCAGAGAAGGATCGAAGCGCCAAGCGCGCCGCCAACCGGCACGAAAAGCCGTCTCCAGAGTGGTAGAGGCGTGCGCTGTGTGTTGGATGCTTGATCTAAGAACGGTGTGAGCGCCCAACCGAGCAGCAAAACCCCGACTATTCCGAGCCCATACCAACTCATACGTCGATCGCGATAGTCCACGGCGTCGGGTTGTTGACCAAAGGTATCGTCCAACCAATGCCTGGCGACTGCATAACTATCGGCTTTGAATAAGATGGAGATATGCTCGACGCCGGAAATGACTCTCAACTCACGCGCATTTCCCTGGGCTGGATCACCGCCAGCTCCGCCGGCATCGGCCAGTAATTGTTCCGCATTTTCAACGAACTGGGGTTCCAGATCCCCCGCCATTAGCAGCAGGTTGTTCGGCAAGCTGGGTGTCACTGGTCTCGGAACCGGTGATATGGCGATCGTGGCGGCCGTCTCGGGGTGCTTGATCCCAAACGAGAGCGCCACGCCGCTGCCCATCGAGTGGCCTAGGATAGCGACTCGGTCACTCGTCACGAAACTATGCGTTCGGGCTGTTTCTAGCGCTGCTTCGGCGTTCGCGAGCAGAGCATCCATTGTCCCATCTTGAAGGTAAGGTCTCGGGTTCCTGCCGTGACCATCGAAATCCCAGGCAACTACGATATAACCCGCTTTTGCCAGCGAGAAAGAGAACCCGCGCATGAGAAGCTCGGAACCGGCGAAACCATGACCGACCAAGACGACCGGTCGCAGGTCACCCGCTGCCTCTGATGGGGCGACGATCGTCGTCGGTGGGTCGGAACCGGGTATCTTGATGATTTCGAGGTCATTTCCAGCGCTAATTATCTGTGAGAGCGATAGCAGCACGAAAACTAAGCCGATTGCCAATAGAGCCCAAGATGAGGATTTCATCTGCCCTCCCAGTTCAAGCGCCGCAAGGCGTAGTTGGCATACCTGGTTGTTTCGAAGCGAATATTTCCGCGATTTACGAGGGCTGTATCTTCGCACAAATTAGGTTGGATTTCAAACCTGTCTAATACGGCTCCTTTCTTCCCAGGAACCACCCGTGAAAATGCCTGGGCTCCCACTATTTTTCCCAAAACCGTCGCGTTGTCGAATTCCTGCGAATGCGCTATGCTGGCAGGAAATACTTCGGCTCGTTGAGAGGAGAGTAGCTGTGAAAACACACCGGATGATGATTCTGCTTCTCGTTTTACTCCTGACCCTCGCCGGATGCGATGTGTCTGTCGATGAAAACGCCATAAGCACCTCTGTCGCCGCCACGCTCGTGTCCATGGACGCAACCGAGACGGATGAGCCTGATGTTCTAATCCCACCAACAGTTACACCGGAGGTGGTCGAAGATCCCACGTTGCTCCCTCCAACCGAAACACCCGCGCCAGTTACCGATGAAGAGGCGATAAAGGCTGTGATGAACGAATATCTGGATTCGCCTGTTGATGAGTCAACCATCACTGTTTCCGAGATTAAGGGAGACCTCGCTCGGGGCGGTCTCCAGGGCGCGTATTTCATAGCGGCAAAGGATAGTGGCGTGTGGATTATCATTTACGCCGGGCAGGCCACTCCGTACTGCAATCTAATCAATCCGTATGGGTTCCCCGTAGCGTGGGTGCCCGAGTGTCTGGGTGAAGACGATTCGCTCGCCCAGCGAACAGAAGCGGACGTTGATGCCGATATCGTCTCGCTCGGGGCGCCAACGTGGACGGATTCCATGGACAGTGCCGGTAGGTGGTACTTGTTAAGCACGAGTAATGCCACCTTCACGTTGGATAATGGCTCGCTCGTGATGGAGGTTCACGAAGGTGGCGGGTACGATGAGTGGGGGGTGGCAGCAGGCGCGGTAACCGATTTCTACCTCGAGATTACTGTGAGGATGGGTGATCAGTGCAGCGGTTTAGATCGCTATGGGCTCATCTTCCGCGCACCAGATCCAACCCAAGGTTATATTTTTGAATTCTCTTGTGATGGGCGTTTTCGCCTGTACAAATGGGATGGGGAGAACTATACGGGAGTTCAGGGATGGAAGTCATCCTCGTTGATTCTCTCTGGACCCAACAAAGAGAACCGGCTCGGCGTTATGACCGATGGAAACGACGTGAAACTTTTTGCGAACGGTAAGCTCTTGGGCGAGTACGTTATTGAAGATTATCCGGAGGGCAGATTCGGCTTAGTCGTCGGGTCGACCAACACCGACAACTTCAAAGTTATGGTTGGCTCCGCTTCATTTTGGGATTTGTAGCTAAGCTCTAGAACATAACCCGAGTTTTGTTTATGAAGCTCCTGGCAAGAAAACCCCACTGCTTGCGGTGGGGATGAATTGCCTTTACACTAACTATATACGATTGGGCGCTAAACGGTAGAAGCAGAAGAGGCTCAGCGTTTGCCCAAAGCGGCTCTTTAACAATTTCAAATATCTGGTTGGGCTGGATAGGCCAGCCTGTAAAATTTGAACCACGCATAAGAGAGAACCAAACTATTTGCACATGGAATGATGTGCATGGGTGCAAGCCCCTAGAAGCCCCGTCGCTTGCGGCGGGGAGCATTCAC
>DAOUDJ010000102.1:0-25283 GCA_034430795.1 Anaerolineales bacterium
ATCGCAAGGATGACCGAACACTCGATCTTCCGGAAACCTCGATTGGAGTTCTTCAATGGCAAGGTTAACCCCCTCACGACTCCGGCCGCTGATCATAACCGCGCAATCTCGAGCCAGGAACGATTCTGCCAGGCCAAAACCGATCCCGCGTGTACTTCCTGTAATCACAATACTTTTCATCATTTAATGCCTCCGACACAAGTATTTTCTGGATTCATAAGGAACGTAAATTTGGAAAGAATGGACCTGTTCATATGGCCCAGGTATCATCATAACCCACCTTCCGGTCCCGAGAATTGCAATTTCTGATTAAGCGGTTTTAGATTATTTCAATTAGCCTCAATGGAGACACGAGGATATCCGGAAATAAACCCCTCGAATGGATCATCTAGGTCTGGTTACGGGGGGTAGGTCTTCAGACCAAGTTGATCGAATGGATTGACCAAGGCGCGAGAGAGTCGACGGTTGCTCATTCCTCGGGTTGAAATTTTTTGTTGGGCGCTTGAGATGTGGAATGTGGGAAGAAACACAAGCTGCATCAAAAAAACCCCGGTTCTTTGAAACCGGGGCTTGATCGGATTTTAAATTTCACCCGTACCTAATTGGCAGCGGAGGATTCCATTTCGGCCAGGCTTTCTACCGGCTTGGCCTTCCATTTGCCGGTGACGAGGTCCATTAAACGCATGGTGCCTTCGCCGCTGACACGGACGTCACGGCGTTGGAACAACTGCCAGGAGATCAGGGCTAGGGCTAGGTCAATGGCCAGGAAAACGCCAATCCAAGTCAAGTTAAGGCCATCCTCGATGGCCGTGGCCGTCTCTAGGTAAGTCAAGGGCGAGAAATCGGCAGCCCGTTCCAATTGGTCGACGACCCCTGAAAGCAGGGTGATGAAGAAACTGGCAACCACCAGCATTGCAGTTAGCATGCTGGCCATGCTGTGGGCCGGCAACAGCATGCTCAACAGCAAGGCCAGGGTCATGTAGGACATCAAGATGCCAAATAGAGAGACGAATGGCAGCAGCAACTCAAACGCCGGGATGGTGAAATTCTCCGACCAGGTCATGGGCAGCAACAGCGAAGCCCAGGAGATCAGCAGCAAGATGATGATCACCAGGGTGCTGGCCAGGAAACGACCCCAGAAAAGAGTCGTGCGGCTGACAGGGTGGGCCAGGATCAGGTCAAGAGTGCCGCGCTCTTCGTCACGGGCAAGCAGGCTAGCACCCACCCCGGAAGCAAACAGACCAATCATCAGGGGCACAAAGGAGAAGTACTCGACATCAAGCCAGCCGATCGGGGTGCTCATATCGGCGAAATTGAATATTTCTGCAATTTCGGGCATCGCTTCAGTGTACGCTACCATCAAATCACCGCTGCTGGCCATCATGTCGAACAAAGAACCCATCATGATCGCCAGTATTGCCAAGCCAATCCCCCAGCCGATGATCGCACCGCGTGAGCGGCGTAAAGTGTAACGAATTACGGTAAACATTTTATTTGTCCTCCTTCCCTTCATAATAGGCAAGGAAAATCTCTTCCAGACTGGTGCGCTGGGTCTCGAAATCGCTTACCGGATACTGCGCCAGGGTCTTGATCAGGGCATCCATATCGCCTTCGACCTGCAACAGAATGCTCAAGCCATCGTCCTGTGTAAGCAGCTCAACTCCCGGAAGGTTGAAGAGTTCGTCAGCCTCGGTGGGCTGCTGGAAGCGGATGCGCACCCGGCGCATGGAACGGTTGAGCAACGAAGCGGTCTCGACCACTTCGACGATCTTACCCTCGCGAATGATAGCGGCCCGGTCGGCGACGGCCTGCACTTCGCTGATGATATGCGAGGAGAAGAAGACGGTGGCCCCGTTATCCTGGGCTTCGGCCAGCATGCGCAGAGCCTCCTGCTGCATGAGCGGGTCAAGGCCGCCGGTGGGCTCGTCTAGCAGCAGCAGCTCGGGACGATGCATCAACGCTTGCACGATGCCAACCTTTTGTTTATTGCCTTTCGAGAAGTTTTTGATGGGGGTCTTGAGTTCCAACTTGAGGCGTTCGGACAATTCCTGGATGAAGTCCCAGTTCGAACGATTGCCGCGCAGGCGATTTAAATAACGGAAAACCTGTCGGGGGGTCATATTCTCGTCCAGGCGCAGTTCACCGGGCAGATAACCGACGCGCGCCTTGATCGCTTCAGGCTCTGCCTGCGGGTTCAGCCCCAGCACACGGATCGTACCGCCTTGCGGGCGGATCAAATCCAGCATACAGCGGATGGTGGTGGTTTTCCCGGAGCCATTAGGTCCTAGAAAACCAAAGACTTCTCCCGTTCTGACCTCCAGATCAACACCAAACAGGGCTTGAACACTTCCATAGGATTTGGTCAATCCTTGTATTTTGATAACACTATCTTCTGACATAAAACACCTCTGGGTGCCTATAACTATCCACTCGGCCTCGAAAGACTACGATTCAGAATACTGGAATTCTAGCACATTGGCGTTTCTGTGTTGCAGACAACTACATCTCAAATAGCTGACAAGCTGACCATCGCCAGCATTCAACATCTAGTCTTGCTTATCCCTATGTCTGGGGGGAATCCAATCGGATACAACCCCATCAATCACAAACCAGGGCCTCTAATACATCCTCGAGTGAAGGTTGATCAGGTTCCGCCTTGAAGTGCGCGAGGCGACGATAGATCTCACCCGCAGCCTCATGGAAACCAGCGGGCACTCCTGCCCCCGCGAAGGTTGCCGCTATCTCATCCATCTCTCCGGTAAATCGCCACGCTTTTGCCGTCGCTCGCTTGACTCTGCCCGCCACCTCGTCCGCAAAATCTGACCCATTCCGCGACCATTGTCTCTCCAAATCCTTTCGAATCCCTAGCTCCTCAGCCGTAGCGAGAATCGCGCAAAGTAAGGCTGTCGTTCCCTTGGTGTAGGCCGCGTAACACATCTTGAGCGCAGATGCTTTGCCGATTTCATCGCCGATAATGCACGTCTCGAGAGGACCTGCGGAGAAACATTCGGTCACGCTCTCAGCATCCCTGCCGGAGAGGTAGAGCCACGTCTTTCCAGGTTCCCATGCAGGTCCACCGATGATGCCGCCATCGACGAACATTACACCTGCTTCATCCATCAACCGACCGATGTGTTTCGCCCTTTGCGGCGCTATCGCATTGGCATCAAGATAGAGCCCATCAAAGGATGTTTCTAAGGTTTGTCTCGCCACCTTCTCTGCGGCATGAGGTGGGCACACACAGACGATCACCGAGCAAGTCTCACAAAGCTCGTTCAAAGTCCGAACTTCAACAAGATTATGTTCTGAAGCTCGTTCTTGTGTTTGCACACTTCGCCCTGCAGATACCCAATAGACGGTGTGTCCTGAATTTTGAGCCGAGGCAGCCAGGGAAATTCCCATCGCACCGGGGTGCAGAAATCCGATTTTAAGTTTCGTCATGGATCCTCTCTTTTGCCTGCCCATTCCTTTAAGGGCGTCCTTGTGTTTACTAGGGGCTGGTTGGCATCCGTATAAAAGAAGGCTCAGTCAACCATTCTCCCCATTATCACAGTGTCCGCGTAATCATCCTCTCCAAATTTGATGGCTCGTGGAGCCTTACCTTCGCTTGTGAAGCCATTCTGTTTGTAGAGAGCTATACCAGCCTCGCTCGTTGAGAAGACGAATAAACCGAGCTTCTCAATGCCCTTATTCCCTTCTGCCCAGCGAACGATGGTATCTAGCAGCGCATTTCCGATCCCTTGTCTGCGCCACTCCGAATGTACCCAGACCGAATCCACATCGCCAAAGTGCGCGGTGCGCTGAAATTCCTCCGATAGGAGCAACGTATATCGACCCTCGGATAGTACATAGACCTGTAAAGCTTCAAAATAGCTACTGCGTCATTCTCAGATGCTGTTCGAATATGAAAATGCTCCCCCTGTTTTATAGTTATCTTTCGTGGTTTGATTTCTCCCATTTTATTTACCCTATCTCTTTTTTTCGAATTCCCCTTCTAAATGCCATACAAAGAAAAACGTGCAGCAACTTAGAAGAACTCCGATAGGACGGATTTTTGTATGAAGACTTTGAGGCGGATTTGGCGCTGCGTTTCAATTCTTAACCGATCAAGAAGAGCCGGCTAGAGGAATGACGTAGAAAAGAATTGCAAAAAAGTGAAGCGCGCTTCCAGCCAACACAAACATATGCCAGATGGCGTGGTGATACGGCAGTCGACGCCAAACGTAGAAGACGATCCCAGCCGTATAGGACAAACCCCCAAAGAGTAGAAGAAGCAGACCCCTTAGGTCTATCGCGGCGAGCAATGGTTTCGTCGCCACGATCACTACCCAGCCCATGCCCACGTAAAGAGCTAAAGATATAACCGGCCACTTACGCAGTCGGGTCACTTGAAAAATGATCCCAGTGACTGCGAGACCCCAGACTACTCCAAAGATAGTCCAGCCCCAAGCACCACGCAGGGTCACAAGAGTGAAGGGCGTATAGGTTCCGGCGATCAGAAGAAAAATGGCCGAATGGTCAATTACCTGGAGTACGCGCTTAACGCGCGGAAGCTGGATGCTATGGTATAGCGTAGAAGAAGCATACAACAAGATCAGAGTTGCGCCGAAAATACTGCTGCTCACAATGTGCCATGCGTTCCCCAGCACACTGGCGAATGCCGTAAGTATGGCTAATCCGCCAATTGAAAGGACCACCCCAACACCGTGTGTCACACTGTTGGCGATTTCCTCTCCGACGCTGTAGCGAGGCTTACTGTAGGAGGTCATAGTCAATATTCTAACGTATTCTCGGCTCGTGAGGTGGAACACCTGGTTCAGATCGCGCCAATCCGCACAAGTCCCTGAAATCTACACCCGGATCTGGCATGAATATTTCGTCTAAGCGTTCAATCATTCAAAGGGAGACGGAGTGTATACGAGTCTAGCGTGTCCCCGCTCAAACCGTATGCTGTCATATCGATGCGATCGGGGAAAAGCTCCAGGATCACAAAGTGGGACTGGGCCGTGAAGAATTTGCTTTCTTCTCTCATGTCCTGTTTGCCATAAAGGCTACGAGAACCTCCACCCGAAACGATGTAGGTTATGCCATTCAATTCCAGCCGTTCATAGTTGTGGTCATGGCCTGATAGCACCAGGGCAACATTGGCTTCCTCGAATAGTGGAACCCAGGCTTGACGTATGGGGATCCCGTCATCACGATGATACCCACTCGTGAAGGGAGGGATGTGAAAGACCACAATGTTCGTTAACGATGTGCTCCCTCCCAGCTTTTCCTGGAGCCAGACGTTTTGCTCCTCTCGCAACTCTGCAGAATAGAACTGCTGGCTATTGAGAAAGATAAATTGGTAATCGCCGCGCGAGAATGCATACCATTCCCGTTGGCCTGATATTCCGTCGAAGTCCTCCCCACTGAATCCATTCTCCAGCGGCGGAAATGCAGTGTAGTAGAAGGGTCGATCCCACCAATAGGTATCTCCATAACCTTCATGATTTCCAAAAACTGGGTAGATGGGTGCAATGTGGAGCAGGTCAGCCATCGGTTGATAGAACTTCCGATTGAAAGCTTCCGGAGGGGAAGGATCCTGATATACATCGTAAACAAGATCACCCGTGTGGATGATCCATTCAGGGAGATGGGAAGCCATCTCTTCAACAAGTTGAAATGTGACCTCCTCCCCAAAGCCAGAATCTCCGATGACGCCGATGCGGATAGGCCAATCGTTTTCCTGCGGTAGTCGGATTGTAATAGGGTCCCAAGTGCTATCCGCAAAGGAAGGCGGGGAGTGGATGCCATCATCATCAGAAACACCAACCCACGCTTCATACAACGCTCCGTGCTCCAGGTCACTCACCTTGATAAGGTGTGTGGCCGTTGTCGCACTAAACGTGATCCATTGAGTCTTGTCGGATTGATCATCATGCAGCGAGTAAAACACTGCGCCTTCAGCTGGTGACTTGAGGATGAAGTAAAGATCTGCCGTAGTTTCTGAGAGATGCTGGATTGTAAGCGGGATAACGTAAGCACCGAGGGTCTTTGAAGAATCATAACTTGGAGGCGGGATCGTCCCCTCAAATGTGGGTGCAATCGTTGACGTTAATGGGGGTGTTGATTTGGCCAGAGTTGCCGTTGCTGGCATCTCGGCGGTTGGCAATAGTTTGGGAGATTCATCTTGCGCCGAACCCCCGGATCGAGCGCAGCCCATCAGCGCTCCCAGAAAAATAACGCCAGCGATGATTTGGACCAAGGTGCGCTGGTGAGGCAGTTGCGTTAAGATCGTTTTTTTGCGGCTTGCCAAAGCTCCTCCAATTCATCGATTGTTAGCTCAGAAAGCTTTCGTTCCGCCACACGCGCCTGTTTTTCGACATCCGTAAACCGTCGCCGGAAGCGACGACTAGCCTCTCGCAAGGCGGCTTCAGGATCAACCCCTTTCCAACGTGCGTAATTGACGACAGCAAAGAGTAAATCTCCGACTTCCGAAGCTACATGGTCGTCTTCAACAGCTTCCTGAACCTCCGCGAGTTCTTCCTCGAGCTTCTCCAGCACGCCATCGATGTGAGGCCAATCGAATCCCACTCTAGCCACTCTCGCTTGAATTTCTTCCGCCTGCGTAAGCGCAGGGAGGTCAATCGGCACACCATCCAGAATGCCTTTCCCGGAGCCATCATTCTCACGCTCGGCTTCCTTAAGTGCCTCCCAGTTGAGCAAAACTTGGTCGACATCCTCAACATCCTGGTCAGCAAAAACATGTGGATGGCGCCGGATGATTTTCGATTGAATACTGGCGATCACATCGGCTGTTGTGAAGGAACCCTCTTCGGTCGCAATCTGAGCATGGAGAACAATCTGAAGCAGTAGATCGCCCAATTCCTCCTGCAGTGCATCCATATCTTCAGTGTCCAACGCCTGGAGGGCTTCATAAGCCTCCTCCATAAGATGATTTCGTAGGCTCTGATGCGTTTGCTTAATATCCCATGGGCACCCATCGGGCGCGCGCAGATGGGCCACCGTCTCCTGGAAATTCTCGAAGGCGGACTCCCGGGGCAGCTCCGGCAGGAAGAGTGTCGTCATATAGCCGATACTCCCGCTGTGATCGATTTCCGCCAGCGGGAGGTCCTCTTTCCATCCGTCGTCGGTTCCCGCCATGTGCAGCAAGCTGGCTGGATGTTCCGGCGGATACTGATTCATCAGCGTCAATTTAACATCCGCGGCGACGAGTTTGGAATATAGCTGCCCCACCAGCACCGGTGTATCAGGCGGAAATGGCGGGTGATATCTTCCTGCAATCTCGAGGGCATCATAAATCGAGAGACCATCCAATGCATCAATCCCAAGAAGACCCAGACATGGCTCAACAAAACTTATTCCGTGGAGCACACGAACAGAGAGATTCTCGGCCGACGTCAAACGCAGGAGAGCGCTTACCGTCGCCTCGCCGATCATTGGATCCCCTGGAACCGCATAGATGACGGGGGGATTTCCGCGCACCTCATCGAGTATTTTATTAACGATGGCGGTGTATACACCTTCGAAATCATCGATTTCTTCGTAGAGATGATCGAAAGTGTTGAGCCCGCCTTGCAGAGAGAGCGCATCAAGCACGGGATGACGGCCAGTTCTGAAATAGACGACTTTCGAACCCGTGAGCAATTCCCACGCGCGGCGCGAGACCAACTCTGGAGATCCTGGTCCCAATCCCACGATGGTCAAATCTGCTTCCAAGACAACCTCCTGAAAATAACACGAAAGGCCGGGGAGGTTCTCTCACCCCGGCCTGGTTCTTCCACTAAAGATAAAGGACGCATTGGGCCCGTATCGATCAGCGTTTCGTATACGTCGGTGCCTTGCGCGCGCGCTTCAAACCCGGCTTCTTGCGCTCCTTCATACGCGAGTCTCGAGTGAGGAACCCACCGGATCGCATAATCGGCCGCAGTTCAGGTTCCATTTTAATCAGAGCTCTCGCTACACCGTGCATAACTGCACCCGTCTGCCCTGTGACCCCGCCGCCTTTGACATGTACGGAGACATCCAGCTTGCTTTCCATCTCCACCGCTTTCATGGGATCAAGGATGATATCCATGTCACCCATGCGGGTGAAGTACTCCGCTCCAGGTTTGCCATTGACAATAATATTTCCACTGCCAGGCGTAATGCGGACACGGGCGGAGCTGGTTTTTCGTCGTCCTATACCTTCATAATATTTCTCAGACATCTATCCTGCCTTCCTCTAATCTTCTTATCGACATATTTCCGTGAGCCAGTTTCCTTAGGCGCAGATTATTCAAACTCCAGTTTTTTAGGTTTCTGCGCACTATGAGGATGATCTGCCCCTCGATATACTTTTAGTTTTTTCATGAGCTTTCGACCGTAGCGATTATGCGGGACCATACCCCACACCGCTGAGGTGATTACTCGATCCGGGAACTTCTCCAATTGATTACGGAGTGAAATCGCCTTTAGACCACCCGGATAACCCGAATGACGATAATACATTTTCTGGTCTAATTTCTTTCCCGTAACGGTCACTTTTTCACAATTTATGACAATGACAAAGTCTCCCAAATCAACGCCGGGCGTGTATTGGGGTTTGCTTTTTCCGATCAGGACTTGAGCGATACGCGATGCCAGGCGTCCAAGGTTTTCCCCTGCCGCGTCAACGACGTACCAGTCTCGAGTTACATCATCGGGTTTTGGATAATACGTTTTCTGCACGCTTCCTACTCCTGCGTTCCTTCGTAATCGATCTCTTCAGCGATAATGGCGTCCGTTTACACCGTCCCAAATTCCATGTGCCTTACTCGTACTTTACGCTGATTAGGCACAATCCTTGTGAAGGCGCTAATCCGCCATCCCATTTTTGATTGGGGTTCTGCAACGCAACAAGAAGATCGTTCATATCCATCTTGCCATTCCCAATGGCTAACAGTGCGGCTACCAGCCTTCGCACCATGTGGTAGAGAAAGGCGTTAGCCTCAATCTCGAACCACAGTTCATCATCCTGCAGATCCCAAACCGCTTCGAAGACCTCCCGCACAGTGCTCCCCTCTGGTCGCGGTGCGCTGCCAAAAGCGCCGAAATCTTGTTTGCCGACGATCATATCCGCAGCTCGGTTCAACAGTTCGATATCTGCTTCGGCTCCGATGCGCCAGGCGTAGCGCTCTCGCAACGGATCCCGCGTTTTATCGATGAAGAGACTATAGCGGTAACGTCTGCTGACGGCTGAATGGCGCGGGTGAAAATCTTTCTGTGCAAGCAAAGTCTTTCGAACAGCGACATCGTGTGACAGATTGGCGTTTATCGCCATACTGAGATCTTCGGGCGGATGCTTCCACACGAGTTGGTAAGCGATAACCTGACCTCGCGCATGCACACCGCTATCGGTTCGCCCAGCCGCTCTCAGGGAGCTCTCTTGCCATCCGATGTTCTGAAGTGCCTGCTCCAGTTCTCCCTGGACGGTTCTCCGCCCGGAAGCCTGTCGCTGGAAACCTTCAAATTTAGTGCCGTCGTAAGCTACGATCGATTTGTAAGCTGCTAAAGACGGAGCTTCTTCCTGCCCCGTCACGACTGGTTTCATCCCAGCCTATTCTTCTACGAGCTCTAAGATGACCATCTCCGCGGCGTCGCCGAGGCGTGGCCCGAGTTTTATCACTCGGGTGTACCCACCTTTTCGATCCACATAGCGTGGGGCGATGTCATCAAAAAGCTTCTTCACGATCTCGGCGTCGTTCAAACGTGCGGCCGCTAGGCGACGTGCGTGCACTGCCTTCGCTTCTCCTGCTTCGTTGCCCTTCTTGGCCAGCGTGATTAGTTTTTCCGCGCCGCCGCGCACCGCCGCAGCTTTTGCCTTCGTAGTTTTGATCCGCTCGTGACGAAAGAGGTCCTTCATAAGATTCTTTCGCAACGCTATGCGCGCGCCCTTAGACCGGCTTAATCTTTTACCTGCAACTTGGTGTCTCATCAATCCCTCACTCCGCCTCTTCCGACTGCTCCGACTCTTCGTCAAGATAGCCCTTCTCAGATAAGCGCTCCTTGAGTTCATCGAGGCTTTTCTCACCGAAGTTGCGGATGGATAACATCGCTTCCTCACCCTTTTCGAGCATGTCAAGCACTTCACCGACGCTTGTAATTCCCGTTCGCTTGAGAGAGTTGAAAACCCGAACGGTGAGATCAAGGTTTTCAATGGGAACTTCATAAACCTCACTGATAAGACGAGGATCTTCCTCTTCCACCGCTGCGACCATCAGGCTCTCTTCGGTGACCCCGCCGATGTCGCGGAGATGCGCCATGAGAATTTGCGCGCTACGGCTTAATGCTTCCTCAGGCTTGAGCGTGCCGTCGGTCCAGATCTCGATAACCAGCGAGTCATAGCTCGTATCCTGACCCACTCGGGCGCGCCCGATTTGGTAGTTCACCCGTCGTACTGGGTTAAAAATCGCATCCGTCGGAAGCTCTCCGATGGGTAGACGGCCACGCTCATCAGAAGGGGAGTATCCACGCCCCCGCTCAACGTTCATCTCGATTTCGAGATGAGCTTTATCATCATCCACGGTGAGCAGATAAAGTTCAGGATTGACGATCTCCACTTCAGCAGGAGCGATGATATCAGCCGCCGTTACAACGCCCTCACCTTTCACCTCAAGGCGCAAGCGGGCTGATTCGCCCTCGTGCAAGAAAAGCCGCAGCTTCTTGAAATTCAACATCAATTGCAGCACATCTTCACGGACACCAGGAACGTCTGTGAATTCATGCGGCACATCCGTGATACGAATGGAACTGACCGCAGCGCCTTCCAGGGAACTTAACAGAATCCTTCGAAGAGCGTTGCCGATCGTAATACCATATCCAGCCTCAAGCGGGCTGATCACGAATTTGCCATAATTCAGAGCGATGGCTTCTCGTTCAATCTTCGGCATAACTAGGTTGGTGGTTATAACCACGATATCCCTCCACGACCCACGACCGTAGGAACGTGTGCATGCGCGTGTCGATTTATCTCGAATAGAACTCAACAATCAATTGATCATTCACGCTGGCGTCGATATCCGATCGCTCCGGTGCGATGAGCATCTTCCCCGACAAGTCGCTCAGATCACGCTCCAACCAAGCCGGGACAGTTTTTGGCTCAGCGAGATCCGCTAAACCCTGAAAGAAAGTTCGTTTCCGGGAACCCTCACGAACCTCGATTGAATCACCCGCTTGAACAAGCATGGAGGGGATATCCGTCCTCCTGCCATTGACGTTGAAATGCCCATGCGTCACGAGCATACGAGCATGCGCACGACTTTCTGAGTAGCCCAAGCGAAACACAACATTGTCAAGCCTGCGCTCGAGCATCTTTAAGAGGTTCTCGCCCGTAAGACCCCGTTGTTGGGATGCAGTTCGGTAATAGCGACGAAACTGTCGTTCCGTGACGCCATAGATGCGCCGAGTCTTCTGCTTCTCGCGCAACTGCCGGCTGTAATCCGATACTCGCCGACGCCGCCATTGAGCATCACGCCCGTGCTCCCCTGGGGGGTAACCGCGTCGCTCGAATGAACATTTCGGTGTAAAACAGCGTTGTCCTTTGAGAAAGAGTTTTTCTCCTTCTCGTCGACAAAGCTTACAAACAGGTCCGATATACCTCGCCATAACGATATGATTCCTTCCTTATAAGGTTAAACCTTAAACGCGGCGTTTCTTAGGTGGTCGACAGCCATTATGCGGAATGGGTGTTGTGTCGCTGATCGAACGGATCTTTATATTCTCCGCCATTAGCGCCCGTATCGCAGACTCACGGCCAGGACCAGGTCCCTTGACATGGACATCAAGTTCCTGCAATCCAAGGTCCCTTGCAGCTTTCACAACTGCCTTCGCGGCAAGTCCGGCTGCATAGGGGGTACTCTTGCGCGATCCTTTAAAACCCGCTGAACCCGCGCTCGCCCAGGCCACTGCATTCCCTTGTGTATCTGTTATTGTGATTATCGTGTTATTAAAAGTCACGTGGATATGCGCTATCCCATGGGACAGTGTCCGCTTTTCCTTGCGTGACTTGCTCTTTCGTGGTCCCGCTGATCTCTTTGCCATACTTTTCCGCCTATCATATTAGTCTCGAACTTTATTTACCCGGACACATAGATGCAACACTCACGTACGGCAGCCGCTGTGCATGGAAGGAAGCCATCAACCGCCAGGGTCTTTAAAAGAGAGCCCGATTTACTTCTTCGTCGCCCCGCGTCGCCGTCCACGACCGGCAACCGTTTTCTTCGGTCCTTTGCGTGTTCGCGCGTTTGTTCGCGTCCGTTGGCCACGAACGGGCAAATTACGGCGATGTCGTAAGCCACGGTAGCAACCAATTTCTATCAACCGTTTAATATTCATCTGAACCTCTCGCCGGAGGTCGCCTTCGACGACAAGATTCTGTGCGATAAAATCGCGCAAACCTGTGACCTCACCCTCGGTTAAATCCCGCACTCTTCGATTCGGGTCGACGCCAGCTGAGAGTAGTGCATTGCGCGCCGTGGTTCGACCAATCCCATGGATGTAGGTCAACCCGATTTCTATTCGTTTATTCCGAGGAAGATCAACACCTTCGATTCGTGCCATAATTCTATCCTTGTCTTTGTTTGTGACGCGGATTCTCGCAAATCACATAGACTTTCCCACGCCGCTTTACGATTTTGCATTTTGCACATCGTTTCCGAACAGAAGAAGATACTTTCATCTTCGCTTACTCCTTTACTGCAACTGCCGACGCTATCTGGCCAGCAAAGTAATTATTATATCTAATCCATTCCCCCTCGTCTAGTTCTTCGTCCATTGCTGTAAGGATCCATGGACCATTTTCTGTCACCGCAACAGAGTGTTCAAAGTGGGCTGTGAGACGTCCATCTTTCGACGCTACTGTCCACTGATCACTCAGGATGCGTGTTTCAAAACCCCCGCTCATTACCATAGGTTCCAAGGCAATTGTCATTCCTGGCTTAAGCAGCACACCTCGTCCTTTGCGACCATAGTTCGGAACCTGAGGATCCTCATGCATACTTCTGCCTACTCCATGCCCAGTGTATTCCCTGACGACTTGGAAACCATTGCCTTCAACATGGGCCTGAATGGCTGCAGAAACATCGCCCGAATAGTTCCCGGGGACCATTTTTTTGATCCCTTCGAATAACGCCTCGCGTGTGATCCGGATGAGCTTCTGCGCCTCTTCGGACACCTCTCCAACTCCAACCGTCAACGCAGAGTCGCCGACAAAACCCTCGTATATCGTCCCACAATCTATGCTTACGATATCCCCTTCCTCTAACCGGCGATCCCCAGGAATTCCATGAACCAATTCATCGTTTATCGAGATCGTCGTTTCGGCGGGATAGGGATATGCTCCCGGAACGCCAACAAACGCGGGTACTGCACCGGATTTCTTGAGCACTTTTGCGGCTGCCCGATTTACCTCGCCAGTTGTAACGCCAGGACGCACGACATCGATTGCCGCAGCTAAGGCTCGGGCATTGATTTTCCCTGCATCGCGCATCAATGCAAGCTCACGCGGGCTCTTCAAGACGATTCCCCGCTTCATGGCCATCATCCGCTGGCCCTCATTGATATTACGCTTTTTAGCGTATCCGTCACACTGTTCATCGATTGCTCACCCATAATCTCAAGTAGCACTCCACGTTCTCGGTAATGATCAATCAACGGGGCTGTTTGTGCCCGATAGACACGAATCCGCTCTTTCACTGTTTCCTCTCTATCATCATCCCGCAGATAGAGATCGGAGCCATCCTCGTCGCATATTCCTGCTCTCTGCGGAGGTTTGGATTCCACGTGATAAATATGCCCTTCAGCTCTGCATACTCTCCGCCCTGTTAGCCGTCTGAGCACTTCCTCGTCGGACGTATCCAAAAATATTACGGCATTAATATTTTCCCCTCTCGCTTCAAGAAATCGATCAAAGGCATCCGCCTGAGCTACTGTGCGGGGAAACCCATCTAAGATCGCGCCCTCTGATACATCCGGCTGCGACAAACGTTCCTGGATCATACCGATCGTGATTCGATCCGGAACTAATTCGCCTTTGGCGATATGCATCTCCGCCGCCTGGCCCAATTCTGTTTTATTGGTAAGGTGCTCGCGAAAGATATTTCCGCTCGAAATATGTGGGACACCCAGCGATATTTCCAGCCTTTCGGCCTGTGTGCCCTTCCCGGCTCCCGGTGGGCCAATCAGGATAAGAAAAACAGCCATGTAGTGCTCGAGTTAACGTACCAAGACCGCCTGGTCATAGCCGCGCAATTTAAGTTCGGCCTCGATTGAGCGGTACAAATCCCGAACGACACCAACCACGATCAGCAAACCAGAAGATGAAACCAGCAACAACCCCGTATTCGAATCACCCAACGGCCAGATCAGTCCCACCAAAAACGGCATAATTGCCACAACACCCAGGAAGAACGCGCCGACAAACGTGATACGCCGCATCACGCGTGTGAGATAGCGCTGCGTTGCCGCGCCTTTCGTCACACCCGGGATCTGCGCGCCGGATCGTTTCAAATTCTCACCGTAATTCTGCTGCGAGAAGAGGACATCGGTATAGAAGAAGGTAAAAGCCACGACCATTAGGAAGTATAGGATCCAATAGATATCGCTGAAACCACCAAATGTATCCTGAAGGAAAAATGCGATATTCTGTATGGTCAAATTCTCTGAGCCGATGAAAAACTGCGCCAGAACAGCAGGGAAAGTCAGAATAGATTGCGCAAAGATGATCGGGATCATACCCGCCATGTTGACCATCAGTGGCAGCGTGCCTTTAACAGGCATGGACATTCGATTTCCCACCCGCCGTCCCGGGTACATTACAGGCACATTCCGGCGTCCTTCCTGCACGTAAACAATGACGAAGATCGTCACTAAAGTTAGGAACACCAGGAAGATCCCCATGGGGATGACCTGCTGAAAATCACCGGTGAGCAACTGACCAACGTTGCTCGGGATTCGGGTGACGATTCCAGAGAAAATGATTAACGAAAGACCCTGGTTCTTAATCCCGTACTCAGAGATGAGCTCTCCCAACCAGATCGCGAACATCGTGCCCGCAGTCATCGTCAGGAGGGTTGTGAGTGATGCCATGTTCAATCCCAAAGGAGTATTGAGGATGCTCCCTCCCTGTCCAGTGGCATATTGCTCAAAAAGCCGGATCTGACCTACAGCCTGCAGGGCTGACATCGGCACCGCAAGATAATACGTCCACTTTTCCTGCCATTTGCGGGCCTCTCGAGGATCATCTTGCATGCGCCGCTGAAGCGCGGGGATGATGGGAACAAGGAGCTGCAGGATAATTTGCGCTGTGATGTAAGGGTAGACACCCATAGCCAGAACGGAGAAGTTCGATACAGTTCCACCGGAAAGCAGATCTAAAAGTCCGAATAACGTCTGTCCTTGCCCCGAACCACTCATCACGCCTTCAATTGCTAAGCGGTTAATTCCCGGAACTGGTATGTGGGCAACGAATCGGTAGAGGATCAGCAGCAATAGCGAAATCAGGACCCGATTACGAATATCTGATGATATGAATAAAAAGCGCCACGCAGAGCGTCTCATCCATTACTCCTTTTTGACCACTGATTTCAAACCTCTAGCAGCTCGACCGTTCCACCCGCGGCTTCAATCTTGTCCTTCGCCCCTCGAGTGACCCGATGCAGACGGATTTTCAACGGCACTTTGATCTCTCCGCTGCCTAACAAAACCACCGGTCTTTTCGCATCACGCAGGATACCCGCTTCAACGAGGCTATCCGGGGTAACCTCCGCGTCGGCCTTCAACTCCGACAGATTCCCGAGTTTTACCTCATGCCAAACAATGCGATTGATATTGGTAAACCCTCTTTTGAAGGGCAGGCTGCGGTAGAAAGGCAGATTCCCTCCCTGATGATACAGCTTCCCCCCGGACCCGGAGCGTGCGCCCTTCCCCTTTGTGCCGCGTCCCGCTGTTTTCCCTTGTCCAGCCGATATGCCCCGGCCGACCCGCTTGCGGCGCTTTGTAGCGCCGTGACGTGGTTGAAGATCGTGTAGTTTCATCGATTATTGCTCCTCAACCCGTACCAGGTGTTGAATTTTCGTGATCATGCCGCGCACGGCTGGGTTGTCATTGTGCTCAACCGTTTGACGCAGCCGGCGCAGTCCAAGGGCGCGAACGGTTCGCTTTTGCCGCTCTGAATACCCAATCGGGCTTTTCACCAATGTAATACGCAAGGCTTTTCCCTTGCTCGCTCGTTTAGCCATTGCGCTTTCGCTCCCAGAAGGGCATTAGTTGCTCCCGATCCTTGCCCCGCTTTGCAGTCTCTTCCTCGATCCATTTAAGATCTTGGAGCCCTTTAATCGTCGCTCGCGCGACATTTAAGACGTTCGCGCTGCCCAGTGATTTCGTAAGGATGTTGTGCACCCCAGCAGCCTGTAATACTGCACGCACCGCACCACCAGCAATCACACCTGTACCTGGAGATGCGGGCTTCAGCATGACTATCGCCCCACCGTATTTCGAGTTTATTTGATGAGGTATCGTCGACCCCATAAGGGAGATCTGGCGCATATTCTTACGTGCTTTCTCTGCTGCTTTGCGGATGGCGTCAGGAACACCGCGCGCCTTTCCTACGCCGAGCCCCACCCGCCCCTTGTTGTCACCCACGACAACGGTGACACGGAAGGCAAAACGACGACCACCCTTAACCACCTTAGCAACTCTGGAAATGTCAATTACACGCTCGTCGAACTCATCACGATCGTCTTTCCGATCCCGAAAGTTTTTTCTCACCGATCGCTCTCCTTATACTTCAGAATTCAAGACCGGCTTCTCGAGCCGCCTCGGCTAGTGCCTTGATACGACCATGATAGCGGAAACCGCCGCGATCAAAGACAACTTCCTTAATGCCTTCTTTCTTCGCTTTTTTCGCCACCTCTTGCCCTACCAGCGCAGCCTGTTCAGTTTTGTTCAAGCCCTTCAGCTTCGATTGAATAGCCTGCTCTAAGGTGGAGACAGCTGTAATTGTGTGTCCACGCTCATCATCAATGACTTGTACGTAGATCTGGTTTAAGCTCCGGAAAACGTTCAAGCGCGGACGCTCCGCAGTCCCCGAGATTTTTTTTCGCACCCGACCATGGCGGCGTGTGCGCTTCTTATTTCTGCTTTCTTTCGCCATAATTACGCCATCACCTTACCGGCCTTACCGGCTTTACGGCGGACATACTCACCCTTATAACGGATCCCCTTACCCTTGTAGGGCTCCGGCGGGCGAATCTTGCGGATGTCTGCAGCTACCCGGCCGACCAATTCTTTATCGATTCCCCTTATTACAATTGTTCGAGCGCGCGTGTCCACCTCGAATTCAATGCCTTCAAGAGGTTGGACGCGCACAGGATGGGAGAAACCAACGTGCACGATGAGCTCCTTCCCTTCGAGCTCAGGTCGATAGCCGACTCCTTCGATCTGAAGGGTTTTTTCAAATCCCTCGCTCACGCCCACCACCATATTGTTGATCAGGGAACGAGTAAGACCATGAAATGCGCGCATCTGGGGCGCATCCGAAGGTTTCTCGACCGTGATAATCCCATCTTCAAGCTTGATTAACATCTCCGGTCGAAACTCCCTCGTCAGCTCACCCTTAGGGCCTTTGACACGGACTTTTGTATCTTTGATCTCTGCTTGAACGCCATCCGGGATGACGATTGGCATACGACCGATTCTCGACACTTCTACCTCCATCTTTCATCATTCGAGGCTTGTCTCCGCTCCACAACCACCCCAAAAAACACTTCTCTCGTTTCTACCGAGCCCCACGGGGTTAGGGAAAACTTCCTCGAACGGTGCGTGATCTGGCACGCTTTTACTCTACCAGACCTCGCATAACACCTCTCCACCCACTCCAAGTTGACGGGCGCGGACTCCGGTTACTACACCTTTAGGTGTTGTCAGAATTGCGATTCCAAATCCTGATTGCACCCACGGGATCTCGCCCCGCCTGACATAAATACGGCGGCCAGGTTTACTCACTCGTTTCAATCCGCTGATTACCGGTTTTCTATCCCGGCGCTCACCGACATACTTGAGACGAATCCGCAGGACATCCTGAGGTTTACCCTCGACAGATACCTGTTCGAATCCATCGATAAATCCTTCCTCAACGAGGATTTTCGCTAGCGCTACTTTTATCTTAGCGCTCGGGACCGATACGCTTTGATTCCCCGCCATTATGGCGTTACGAATCCGAGTTAAAAAATCAGCAATGGGATCTGAGATACTCATAAAAACCTCTCTCGATCAATTTTTACCAGGATGACTTCACGAGCCCTGGGATCTTACCTTCCAGTGCTTGTTCACGAAGGCAAATACGGCATAGCTGAAAACGGCGGTAATAGCCGCGCGGCCGACCACAAATGCGGCAGCGATTACGCACCCGGACCTTATACTTCCTGCGGGTTTCCCGTATCGGCATACATGTTTTAGCCATAAATCTCGCCTCTCCCAAAGGGCATCCCGAGTAATTGCAGCAATCGGCGCCCAAGCTCATCATTCGGTGCGGTAGTGACAAACGTGACTTCAAAACCACGAATCTTGTCGATCTTGTCGTAACCGATTTCCGGAAAGATCAATTGTTCGCGGATGCCTACCGTGTAGTTACCCCGACCATCAAAACTATTGGGGGATACGCCACGAAAGTCCCGTGTGCGAGGCATGGCGACGTTGACCAACCGATCGAAGAAGGACCACATACGTTCCCCTCGAAGTGTTATCTTTACACCGATCGAACTCCCCTCGCGCAGCTTGAAGTTCGCAATGCTCTTGCGCGCCTTGGTCACGACAGGCTGTTGCCCGGTGATGATCGTCATATCGCCGACCGCAGCGTCAAGAGCCTTCGCGTTGTCAATCGCCTCACCGACACCAACATTTACAACGATCTTTTCAACCTTTGGAACCATCATCGGGTTCTCGAGATTGAACTCCTTCATCAGCGTCGGGAGAATTTCTTTTTCGAATCGTTCTTTTATATGATGTGCCATTCCGATATGGCTCCCTCTTTCTCTTAGGAGTCGATGACCGCTTCACACTTCTTACAATAACGTTGAGCTTTGCCCTCTTCCCGCCTTACTCCAATGCGTGTCGGCTGGCCACACTTCGGGCAGATCAACAATACGTTCGATATGTGGATCGGTGCTTCGAATTGAATAATTCCAGGGTTCATCGTCCGTCCACCTGCTTGAACCTGACGTTGATGTTTCTTGCGGATGTTGACACCCTGGACGGTTATCCTCGTCTTCGTGGGTAAGATACGGAGCACCTCTCCCTGTGTGCCTTTATCTCGACCACTGATAATCTTCACTTGGTCCCCTCTTTTGATTCTTAACGTCTGAGCCACCGCAACAAGCCTCCTATAGGACTTCCGGCGCAAGAGAAACAATCTTCGTGAACCCCTTCTCGCGCAGCTCTCTGGCCACTGGACCAAAGATGCGAGTTCCCTTGGGATTCCTGCCGTCAGTGTCCAGAATTACTACGGCATTGTCATCGAAGCGAATGTAGGAACCATCGTCCCGGCGATACTCTTTTTTCGTCCTGACAATCACTGCCCGGACGACGTCACTCTTACTTACTGCTCCATGAGGAGTCGCCGTTTTAATCGTTCCAACAATAATATCGCCTACTCGGCCATAGCGTCTTTTTGAGCCACCGAGGACTCGTATCACGAGCAGCTCCCGGCCGCCTGTATTATCAGCCACTTTGAGACGGCTCTCTTGCTGGATCATGCTTCCGCCTCCACGTCCACTTCATCCTCGGTTTTTACAGCGCTCACGCTGGCTTCCAACTCGCTCTTGCGTTGAAGAATCTCCTCCACCACCCAGCGCTTCCGTTTCGAGATTGGACGGCTTTCGATCATTTTCACCTGATCCCCAATGTGACAGCCCAGTTCATCATGGACAAGATAATTTTTATTAGTGCGGATCACCTTCCCATAAAGTGGATGTCGGGAACTGCGGTCAATCCGTACGGTCACGGTCTTCTCAGAGTTTGTGCGAGTGACCATACCAACCAAGCGGCGTCGCTTATTGGTCATTTTTCACTTCCTTCGCTCTCGAATTCTAGCTCTCGTTCATGCAAGATCGTCGCAATTCTCGCTATCTCCTTGCGGGCAATTTTCAAACGAGAGTGATCTGTCAATTGACCTGTCGTAAACCGAAAGCGCAGTTTGAAATAATTCTCTCGAGCATCATCCAGATAGGTTTGGATTTTATCGGTGGATGCTTTTCGGATCTCTGCCGTTTTCATTGCTTACCCCCTCCCAAGCGAATCACGCGTGATGAACTTGGTCTTAACCGAGAGTTTATGCGTAGCCCTACGCATCGCTTCTTTGGCCGCTTCTTCGTTCAAACCAGAGAGCTCAAACATGATTCTTCCCGGCTTTACAACTGCCACCCAATGATCGACAGCGCCCTTCCCTTTTCCCATGCGCGTCTCGGCTGCTTTTTGCGTTACCGGTTTATCGGGGAAAATCCGGATCCATACTTTCCCGCGCCGGCGCATGTATCGAACTAACGCCCTTCGAGCAGCCTCGATTTGACGCGCAGTCACCCAACCGGGTTCGAGCGCTTGCAAACCATAATCGCCGAAACTGATTTCCGTCCCGCGGCTTGCTTTCCCTTTCATCCGGCCGCGCATTTGCTTTCTATGCTTCACTCGCTTTGGCATCAACATAGCCACACCTCATCGCTAAGGAAATGAGACAGCTTACTCGCTGACGTACACATCCATCGCTTCTGCCTTTTCTGCCGCTTCCGGTATTATCTCGCCTTTATAAATCCAGACCTTGACCCCAATTCGGCCGTAGGTCGTTCCCGCCTCAACGCGTGCGAAGTCTAAATCCGCCCGCAGCGTTTGCGCTGGAACACGTCCCTCACGCATCCACTCGCGGCGAGCCATCTCATTGCCGCCCAGGCGGCCCGAGCACATAACCTTAATGCCCTCAGCGCCTTGCCGCATTGTCTGTCCGATCGCCCGCTGCATCGCCCGGCGATGGCTGATGCGGCGCTCGAGCTGGTTGGCGATGTTCTCTGCCACCAGGCGAGCATCGAGATCAGGTTCTTTGATTTCTGAAATATCGAGCTTTACGGTCGTGCCCGTCAACTCCTGAATCATCCGGCGGAGTTCCTTCACGTTCGCACCCTTACGACCTATGACAATCCCAGGCCGAGCCGTGTTAACGATGATCTGGACGCTGTTCGGGAAGCGCTCGATTTCAATCTTCGAAATGCCCGCCCGCGGCGTGGCCTTGAAAATCACATTGCGAATCTCGCGATCCTCGTGCAATTGATCTGCATATTTATCCGGCGTAGCAAACCAACGGGAGTCCCAGGTTTTGTTGATCTTCAGACGAAAACCGATTGGATGGACTTTGCGCCCCATGCTTTCTCCTTTCGCTCAAATCCTTACTATTCACCCTGCCGCGAGCTGGAAATTACCTCAATGAGATTGCCTCCCGCTCAATGGTCAGGCTTAGGTTCTTCTCAGACCGCCTCAACCTCGCGCTCGCGGAGGATGACGCTAATATGTGAAGAGCGTCGCAACAATGGCTTGAACCGCCCGCGTGCGCCGAAGCGCCTCCAGCGGCGGGTAGGGCCAACATCAGCAAAAATGGTGTGCACAAATAGGTCATCTCTACTGAGACCCAAGTTCTCCTCGGCGTTCGCCACCGCGGAACGAAGCAGCTTGTAGACCGGTTTGGCTGCAGCTTTCTGCTCAAATCGCAATGCGCTCATCGCCTCAACGACACCCATGCCGCGCACAAGGTCGATGACCAACCGCACTTTCTGCGGCGATATCCGCACATATCGAACTTTCGCTCGCACATCAACAGGATCCATCATGCCTCACTCCTCGTGCGAGTAGTCCTGTCTCTGCCCACATGTCCTCGATAAGTCCGTGTGGGCGCGAATTCCCCCAGCTTATGCCCAACCATATTCTCCGTGATGTAGATCGGAACATGGCGCCGGCCATCATGCACAGCAATTGTATGACCAACCATTTGCGGGAAGATGGTGCTCGCCCGACTCCACGTTCGGATGACCATCTTATCGCCGCGCTCATTCATCTCTTCAACTTTTTTCAGTAACTTCGGGTCAATAAAAGGACCCTTTTTCAATGATCTAGACATTTTTCTTCGCCTCCACCGTCCATTTGTTTTAAAAGTTAACGGCGATGCTTCGATCGGTGACGGATAATGTACTTCTCCGTACGTTTATTCCTTCGTGTTTTCTTACCCAGCGTTGGTTTACCCCACGGGCTTTTCGGCCCAGGTAGACCTATCGGAGACCTTCCCTCGCCACCACCATGCGGGTGATCGCGCGGGCTCATCGCCGAACCACGCACCGCAGGTCGGATACCCCTGTGACGCTTACGCCCTGCCTTACCCAATTTAATATTGCCATGGTCAGGGTTACCGACTTCTCCAACAGTCGCATAGCATGTTTGGCGGACTCTGCGTACTTCGCCTGATGGCAAACGGATTGCCGCATAGGCGCCCTCTTTACCCAGCAACTGTGCCGAGGTTCCTGCGGATCTCACCATCTGACCGCCGCGCCCTTCGCTCAACTCAATGTTGTGAATGGTCGTTCCCAGAGGGATGCTCGCTAACGGCAGACTGTTGCCCGGGCGAATTTCCACCTTGGGACCCGCAAGTACAGTATCGCCGACCTGCAAGCCCAAAGGCGCGAGGATGTATCGTTTCTCGCCATCGGCATAGTAAAGAAGCGCCAGACGGGCAGAGCGATTGGGATCGTATTCAATCGCGGCTACATGAGCCGGGATATCCCGCTTATCGCGCTTGAAGTCGACCCTGCGAATATGGCGCTTATGGCCGCCTCCGCGATGTCGGACTGTGATTCGACCCTTATTGTTACGCCCTGCGGAGCGTTTCTTGGCGATCAGAAGCGAGGGCTCAGGCTTGGCCTTCGTGATCTCCTCAAATGTATGCCCGCTCATTCCCCGGCGACCAGGCGATGTGGGTTTATATTTTTTTACCGGCATTATTGGACCCCTTCGAACACATCAATTCGGTCCCCTGGCTTCAGGGTGACAATCGCTTTCTTGTATCCGCGTCGCCGCACTTGGCGTCGGCGGTTCCGCAAACTGCGCGCCGCCTTTGCGGGTCGATTAATGACATTCACGCGCAAGACCGTTACATCAAACATCACCTCAACTGCTTCTTTGATCTGACTCTTATTGGCTCTCGAATCAACTTCGAAAGTAAATTGATTCAGATTACTGCTCTGAAAGCTCGTCTTCTCTGTAATAAGGGGGCGACGCAGGATATCGTATACCGTTGTCATCTCGACGCTCCTCAGCTTCCCAGATACGACTGGATCACATCCAGCACGTCCAACGGCATCACAAGCCGCTCGTATCCTAGCAAATCGCGAATATTCAGATAATTAGCTCGTAAAGTTTTTACCTTCGGCAGGTTGCGCGCCGACATTTCAACATTTGTATTCTCGCCCGGAAGGATGATCAATGCGCTTGCTTGTCCGGCGATTCGATGGATCACCTCTGCCATTTCCTTCGTCTTCGGCGCATCCATTGAGATCTGATCAAGTACGATTATCTCGTTTTGAGCCGCTTTAACCGACAGTGCAGAGCATAAAGCCGCCCGGCGCATTTTTCGAGGCATTTTCTTACTGTAATCGCGCGGCCGAGGCGTATGAGCCCCCCCACCTCCAACCCAGATCGGTGAACGGCGTGATCCATGACGCGCTCGTCCCGTGCCTTTTTGACGCCACGGTTTCGCACCACCGCCACGGACTTCGCCTCGCGACTTGGTCTTATGGGTCCCTAACCGAGCATTGGCAAGCTGTCGAACGAGTGCCTGATGCATCAGATCACGCTTAATCGGCGCTTCGAAGATCTGCGGAGGGAGCTCCGTGGTATCTATCTTCTTTCCTTTAATGTTAATAACGTCTACTATCATCGCTCGCTCCGGAGGATCTATTGCTTACGTACTTCTTTGATCACGACTACGCTGCCCCGAGCACCCGGCACACTTCCGCGGACACCGAGTAAATTGCGCTCGGGATCAACCAATTCCACGCGAATGTTCTGAGAGGTCACCTGCGCCGTACCCATGCGTCCCGGCATTTTCTTCCCCTTAAAAACTCGACCGGGGGTTGAGCCTGCGCCCGCTGATCCGGGGGCACGTTCGCGATCAGACTGACCATGCGTTTTGGGTCCCCGGTGAAATCTATGGCGCTTGATACCACCGGCAAACCCCTTGCCTTTGCTGATGCCGGTGATGTCTACATGATCCCCAACCTGGAAAACATCCACCTTGAGTTGATCCCCTTCTTTCAGATTTTCCACCGATTTCACCCGGAATTCACGCAGATAGCGCAACGGAGGCAGATCGTTCCGCTTCAGATGGCCTAATTGACCGCCTGAGAGGCGCTTTGGTTTGGCTTCGCTAAAACCAAGCTGTACGGCTTTATAGTGATCGCGCTTTGGGTGGCGTATGATCGTGACATAACAAGGCCCAGCTTCGATTAGCGTAACCGGGACAATATTGCCCGTTTCATCGAAAACCTGGGTCATGCCGACTTTCTTGCCAATAAGCCCTTTCATTCGATCTCTCCTATTTCAATTTCCTTGACGGGACTGTCAACCAGGGCTTGGCTGCATCATCCCCGATCGCCGGGTAGTAAACCGCCGGGGAAAGGAAGTTCGGGTTGGAGTTCCATTCGCCCGACCGGCTCTTACACGGCCACTTTTCAGGTCGTGCACCCCAGAGATTCTTTTGTTCTCGGGGGCATTCACTCTCAATTGTTAAATCTTAATCTCAATATCCACACCGGCAGGAAGATTCAATCGCATGAGTGTATCGATTGTCTTCGAATCTGGATCCATGACATCAATTAAACGCTTGTGTGTCCTAATCTCGAAGTGCTCATGTGAGTCCTTATCGATGAACGTCGACCGGCGGACTGTGAAGCGCTCGATTCTTGTTGGCAAAGGGACTGGCCCGACTACTTTAGCGCCAGTGCGCTCGGCGGTTTCAACAATTCGTTTCGCTGATTGGTCGAGTACTCGATGGTCATATGCCTTTAGCCGGATACGAATCTTCTGTTTTGCCATTGCTCACCTATTCCAGGATCTCTGTGATAACGCCCGCTCCAACCGTCAAACCGCCTTCACGGATCGCAAACTTCGAACCTTTCTCCAACGCCACCGGCGTGATCAGCTCCACCGTCAGATTCACATTGTCCCCGGGCATCACC
>DAOUDJ010000103.1:0-2503 GCA_034430795.1 Anaerolineales bacterium
GCACCCAGAATGAACCAGTCCAGCGGCGCGTGGACTTCCTGCAGCCCATCCTGAGGAAAGATGGGGAGCAACAGCTGGTAATTAGAACCATCCGCCTCTGAAGCGGCGAGAAAGAGGAAGAATGGGCGACCTTGAACCGAGAGCGTCAGGGAATATCCGTCGATGGGCTCAGTCAGGAAGCTCACATCCCGAAACAAGACGGCGATGGACTCGGGAACGAGTTTAATCTCTGCCTGCAGCGCCCCACTCTCCTGCCAAGCCACACCTAACGTCGGTTCCTCGACAAAAAAAGTCCAACCATCGAACGAGGTATCAAATGTGTCCTGCGCTAGAACCCTGCGCTGGTCATCATCGCCGAGTTGTTCGACAGGTTGTGGATCAACTGGCGCAACCGTCGGCGGAACGGCAAGCGTCGGCTGTATTTCGCTGGAAGGGTCGCAAGAAACGGCAGCAAAGACCAGCGCAGTGATGATGAGAATCAATCGAGGGAATGTCCGTCTTAGCATCCTATTACACCTCAAAGAGACCGCGTGGGTGCTGAACATCACACGGCTCCGTTCACCTTTAACCTTTGAAAGACAGTACACATTCACGACCTTGAAAGTTGCACGCACGATGGTCAACACCAAGATAACTCAGTATGAAAAGATGCCGTTAAATACGGCGTATCCGGGACATACACGATCCATCAGGGCTCGGCGGCTCAGTTGATCACTGCCTCGTCGTGAGAACCCCTTGCCTGGATAATCTGCGCAATCAATGTTGTTACAAATTCGAAGGATGGGGTCTGGGGATAGAAGGTTTTCGCGGTTGAGCTGGTTCCGGCAGTATGACCCGGGTAGCAAAACCTGTGGCTAAGAGAACAATCCCGGTTACGACGAAAGTCCCCCTCAAACCCCAGGTCAAAGCTATCCACGATCCCAAGAGCGGCGCGATAGATCTCGCAGCGGATCGTATCGAGGTGTCCAAGCCAAATACAGCTCCTTCTGCGCCGCTTTCCGTATACCTGGCCAGGATTGCACTCAAAGTTGGGATCACGCCCCCGAGCGCCACACCGACCAGGATGGCCAGGATAAGAAGCTGCCATTCTTCCGTGACCAGACTCTGGGGGATATAGAACAATCCAGCTAATATGGCGCTGACCGCAGCCACTTTTCGATGTCCAACACGATCCGCTAAGCGACCCAAGAACATTGCACTTACCGTGGTAGCTGCTGCTCGGGCGCCAATTAAGAGCCCGGTAAAGCTGTTCACCCGTGCCGCATCGGTCATGAGTTCCACCACAAAAAGCGGCATAACCGGGATAAGCATGCTTCGAGCCAATTGTATGAGGAAGCGAAGGCTGTATGTCGGTTTCACACCAGGAAATTTCAGGAGCTGACCCCAAAAAGCGAAGATCCCTTGTCCTTTTCGCTCTTCCGCAATCTGCGGATGAAAATCTTCCTGGACCCCGACGATAACCAACATGCCGGCCAGAAAGAGCATCGCCGCGGTTACATAGAAAGCAGAAGCGTAGCCAAAAGTATCGGCGACGATCCCACCGATGAGAGGTCCAAAGGCAACGCCAGCTCCGAGCCCTACCTGAAGCGTGCCCATCGCGTAGCCCATGCGCTCTCTGGGAACTTGCGCAGCCAGCAGGGCAGAGTTTGCGGCGACGGTCCCACTGATCAAACCTTGTAAGGCTCGAAGAGCAATTAACTGTTCTGCAGTTTGAGCAAAGGCCATCATCAATAGAACGATCCCTCCGCCAAAGCTGGCGCGGATAATCATAAGCTTACGCCCATACCGATCCGCAAGCCGACCCCACACAGGGGAGGCGAGCATCATGGTGAACGCTTGAGCGGAGAACACCAGGCCCGACAAGAGCTCGACACTCATGCCGGTCGAAGAGCCGAGGCTCTTCACATAGAGCGGTAGGAAAGGGAAGATGCTGGAAAAGCCGACCGCCGTTGCCATCTGCGAAAAGAAAAGGACAATGAGCGTTCGCTGCCAGCGAGGAATTTTGGTAAGAGCCTTCAGCATAAGGGGTAAATCATAGCAGAGCAGGTGGGTAAATCAAGCTGACAAGAGCCTGAATCCCCATCCCCGGGGAGCTCTCCTGACCTGCCGAATGGCGAAATTTTTAAATTCCCTCACCTGGGGCTTGATGCACCAAATGAAATACGGAAGGCTCATATTAGATTAAGCCTCCCGTGGAGCCACCAAATATTCCTTTGAACTTGACAATGAATATAAGCAGGATCTTGCGAACAACTACGACCCTTCAATATTACGCAAGGACTTTAGCGACTTCCTCATCACCCGTTTCGGGCAGCCGGAGCGGCAGGGTCACCGTAAAAGTTGTCCCCACACCCAGCTCACTCTCCACCTCGATATCCCCGCCCATCATCACGACCAGGTTATTAGCGATGGCCAGTCCCAGCCCAGTTCCCTTCACTTTCGAGGGTGAGGCAGTTCGGTCGAGTTGACGGTAGGCTTTGAAGATCGTTGCGAACTGATCTTC
>DAOUDJ010000104.1:0-9956 GCA_034430795.1 Anaerolineales bacterium
GAATGTCTTGTCGAATTGGGCCATATGGCCGCCGATCGACGGTTCCCTCTCGACCAGGAAGACAGGATGCCCGGCATCAGCCAGTTCCAAGGACGCCTGGATTCCGGCAATGCCTCCGCCGACAACCAGCGTGTGCGGATTGACCGGGACTTCGGTCGGTTCGAGTTCTTCATGATACTGAACCCGCTCGACGGCTCCGGCGATCATGGCCTTGGCCTTCTGGGTCGCCACTTCTTTGTCTTCCACGACCCAGGAGACTTGCTCGCGCAGGCTCGCCATCTGGCACAAATACGGGTTCATCCCAGCGTTCGAACACGCTCTTCGGAAGGTCTTCTCATGAAGGTGCGGTGAACAAGCGCCCACCACGACACGGGTGAGCCCTTCGTTCTTGATATCGTCCTCGATCAATTCTTGACCGAGCGAGGAGCACATGAACTTATACTCCCGGGAGACAGTAACGTTATCGAGATATTCGCCTGCCCACTTGGCGACTTCTTCCACGTCGACGACTCCGGCGATGTTCGAGCCACAATGACAGATGTACACTCCTACTTTTTCGCTCATAGATACCCGTCCTTTCGTTGTGACCTACGTGCAGGTGTAATGTTCCTCATGGGATCGCTCTCGCCTCACTTCGTTGCAAACGGCGCAAGTGGCGTTGCCGCAATTAATTCTGACCCGATGCCCAAACGTTTGTTGGGGATTCCGAATGCCAAACCCAAGAGCTGAGTGAAGTAAACGACGGGGATGGAGAAGTTCGTCCCGTACTCTTGGTTGACTTGGTTCTGATAGCACTCCAGATTGAGCTGACAAAGTGGACATGCGGTGGCGATCACTGCTGCACCGCTATCTTCAGCGTTCTTAAGCAGCATATGGATCATGCTGAGCGCGGCCTCGCGACTTGAGATGAGTAGCGAACCACCGCAACAGCGTGTTTTTAAAGCAAAGTCGACCGGTTCTGCACCCATAGCAGAGAGTAATTTTTCGAAGAAATCTGGTTGCTCGATTTCCTCACCGTCCTTCCTCGGCCGCACGATCTGGCACCCATAGTATGGCGCAACTCGCAGATCCTTCAGGGGTTGCGAGACCCGTTCGCTGATCTCTTCCATCCCCACATCTTCGGTGAAGACCTCGATCAAGTGCCGGACGGAGATGCTCCCCGAAAAGTGCAAGTCATCCTCTTGGAGCGCAACGTTGATGTGATCCGCCATGTCCGGATCTTCTTTCAGGTACTTATTGGTGAAGAACGTGTTCTTGTAGCATGCGCTGCAGGGAGCAACAAGGTCTAGGTTCTCTTTTTCTGCCATGGCTAAATTCCGAGCGCAAAGCGTGTAGGCGAGGATCTCGTCAACATGGAAGTATGCCGTGGCGCCGCAGCAGTTCCAATCTTCCAGTTCCTTGAGTTCAACTTCCAATTTCTTGGCGGTCTCCTGGGTGGATTGGTTGTAACTGAGAGCGATTTTCTCCAACGAACATCCGGGGAAATAAGCATACTGTCTCATGAGATCCCTCCCAACGGAATGACTCTACTGATCATACGCTTGAAGTTTTCCAGTCTTTTTATCCGCGGAGGTAGTACGGGCAAACGGCCCTTGAGCATCAAGCCCGTGGCCATGGAGGCTTCCTGGATCAGCTCTTTAACACCCGAGCTAAACAGGTAAGAGGTCGCCAGGACCGGTTCGTAGGACCGCCCGCTGCGCAAGATGGTTTTCACGAAGGTCTCGGAGAACGTGGGACCTATCAATCCTTCCTGGTGGATGTGTTTCCATATGGAATAGCGTTTGAGAGCGTACATGGTTTCGGCGATGTCGATCTCGCTCGGACAACGCACCGTACAATGGAAGCACGAGGCGCAAAACCAAAAAGTGTTGCTGGCGAGAACTTCGTCCTTCATATCGGCTAAAATCATACCGATCATGCGTCTCGGTGTGTGGTCCATGTACTCCACTGCGGGGCAGGTGCCGGAGCAGGTTCCGCACTGGATGCACGCGTTGAGCGGGCTGCCCTTCGCAGCGTATAGCAGATTTCCGACTTCTTCACGAAATGAAGGTTTGGCCATATTGTATACCTCCTGCTGTGTAGGATGACAGTCTTTTAAAGTTGCAGGGGACGACTTTCATGTTGCTGAATGGCACACACGTTGAAAAAAGGGTTCCCATGGCCATCATTAAACTACTTATCCTCCTCTTTACGGGCTTCTGCAGTTTGCAGCAGAGCGGCTACGCGTTCCAACAACAAGCTTGGCTCTACCGGTTTCTCCACCAGTTCGTCGACTTCAACGAAGTGGGGGGATACCGCTTGTCCCGGGAAGAGGTAGGCGATCTGCTCCCGAATACCTGTAATAATGAGCACGGGCATCTCCCGTAGCTTGGGGTCTTTGCGCATCTTACGGGCAATCATGACGCCCTCTGCGCCGCGCCCCATCATAATGTCCAAGAGCAGCAAGTCGTACTTCCCTGTCTCTAGCGCTTCGTAACCTTCCTTTGGGTTGTACTTCGCCTCGACTTCGTACCCGGCATTTACGAGGATGGACATGATCCCCTCCACGAAATCCGGGTCGTCGTCGATGATGAGGAATTTCTTCGGTTCTGTCACTGGATCTCTCCTTACATTGAGTTGGCCAAGATACCTGCGTTCTCTGCGGGTTCGGCATAGACCTCGGTGCCCATGACGGGCAAGCGAATCATGAACGTGCTTCCCTTCTCGAGCGCACTTTCAACGGAAATTGAACCGCTATGGGCTTCGATGATGCGGCGCGTTATAGCGAGCCCCAACCCGCTGCCTCTTTCCGATTCTGGGGCGGATTTCGCAACGTAAAAATCTCCAAAGATGAAAGGAAGATCCTCCTCGGCGATGCCAACGCCTCTGTCCGTCACCGAAATGAGGATCTCTTCTTCTTCGGTTGTGGCTTCAATTTGGATTTTCGACCCTATGCGTGAATACTTGATTGCATTGTTGACGATGTTTACAATCGCTTCACCCAGGGTAACTTCATCGCCTTGGATGAGGCTCAGTCCCTCCTTAAATGACGTGCTGATCTCGATGTCCTTGCGAGTTGCGTGGGGTTCAACGCTCTCAACAGCTTTCGTAATTACGTCGGTGATAGCCGTGGGCTGGAAATTCTCCTGGAGGACCTGCATGTCGGTGGAGATCACTCGGAGCCAGGTGTGTATGAGTTTGAGTAGATTATCGATGGAGGCTTTCATGCGGCCCAGCCGATCGGCTTGGTTCTCATCGAGCTGATCGGACAACTCATGTTCCAAGGCAAATAGGTTCTGTTGGACGGCACCCAGGGGGGCCTTGAGCTCGTGTGAAACGATGGCCGCAAAGTGTTCCCGCAACATTTCGCGCTCGTGGCGTAGTGCCGTGGTTTCGAGGACCAATCGTCTTCTCTCGAGACCCCGTTGAGTAATGATCCGGAACTCATCTGGGGTGAACGGTTTGGGTAGAAAATCGTAGGCGCCCTTTTTAATCGCTTCCACAGCGGAATCAATCGTAGCGTAGCCGGTGATGACCACGGTCACGATGGTTGGATCGAATTCGAAGATCTTCTCAAGTACCTCAAAACCGGATATGCCCGGCATCTTCAAATCGACGAACACGAGGTCCGGATGAAATTCCCGCACTAACTCCAACCCGAAGGTTCCGTCCATTGCGGTGGCCGCGTGATAGGGTTCACCTTCCAATATTTGGGTGCAGGAATCGAGGACGACTTCTTCGTCGTCGATGATGAGCACTTTCAACATCGTTTCATTCAACAAGGACAACTTCCCCTTTTCCTATAGGTAGTCGTATGAGGAATGTGGATCCTTCACCGACCTTACTCTCAACGGAGATCTCGCCGCCGTGTTCTTTGATGATCCCGTAGCTGATGGCTAATCCCAAACCCGTACCGTGACCCACCTCCTTGGTAGTGAAGAAGGGGTCGAAGAGCTTATCGAAGTTCTCCTCCGGTATACCGTCCCCCGTGTCGGTGATGCTAATTTCGATGAAATTCTCGGTTGAGTTCAGGAGTGTATCTAGGGTCAGCTTTCCACCCTCTTCCATTGCTTCTGCGGCGTTGATGATCATGTTCAAGAATACTTGCTGCATCTGAGAAGGGTCGACCACGACCATCGGCAAGTCCGTCTCAAACCGCTCGACAAACTCGATGTTTTGGAAGGATGCTTGATTCTCGACGAAGGTGACGCATTCTTGGATCACAGCGTTAATATTGCACACGGTCGTGTCGGGTTTCCGTTGTCTTGAAAAATCCAGTAAACCCTTAATGATGTCCCGGCAGCGGTTGGCCTGGGTCACGATTCTTTGTATTGACGAAGAAGCATTCTCCGAGTTATCGTTGGGCATTTTCTCAAGGAGCAAGTGTGAGTACGTGACAATCCCTTGCAGGGGGTTGTTCAGTTCGTGGGCTACGTTTGCTGCTAGTTGGCCGATCAAAGCCAATCGTTCGGATTCCATGATCTTGTTCTGAGTGAATTCCTTCAATTGCTCATCGCGCTGTTGTAACGAGGAAGCCATGGCGTTAAAAGTCTTGGCTAGATCTCCAAGTTCATCGTTCGAGACGACATCCACTTTCGCTTCCAAATTCCCGCCCGCAATAGCCCGAGAAGCAATGGCCAGCTTCTCGATCGGTTCGGAAATCCGCTTCGAGAGCAGGTAGGACAACATCATGGACACCAGCGTTCCCAGGAGTGTGATAGCCAGGAAGGCCAGGATGGTTTGTCTTTGAATATCGACATATTTCTGCTCTTGCACTCCGACATATAAAATACCGATGACCTTGTTGTAGATGTCTCGAATCGGCTCGTAAGCAGCGATGTACCAGCCATTAACGACGTAATCTCGTCCGATCCACGCCTCGCCGTCGATAACTACTCGGTTGTAGACCTCCTCTGATACTCGCGTCCCGATTGCCCGTGTCCCGTCTTCGTTGAGGATGTTGGTTGAAATGCGCACGTCGTCCTGGATGATCGCCGCCGTGCCAATGTCTTTGCCCTCATAGGTTAGGTTTTCGTACACAGTCTCCTTTAACGTGTCGACAATTCCATAATTCCTGTTGATGAGTACTCCTCCGAGCAACACACCAATCAGATCATCTTCGTAGTCGAGCACCGGTGCTGCAGCTTTAAGCATCATTCCGTCATGGAGTTCCGTTTCAATCATTTTCCGTGCCAGCGGTGTGTCGATGAGTATTGGGCAGGCCTGGTCGGCTAGCGCATCGGCCCATCTTCGTAATACTTCCACGGGCATGATGGACGTCGCGGCATAAGGCTCCTTTCGGATGAGAACGACTTCGATAAGATCATCGTTGCTCAGGTCATATCCTCGCACTCCCGGATTGGCGCCGCACACAAGGAGATGGCCAGCGGCATCGGTAATAACCATGAGATCAAGGCCCTCGTGTTTTCTGACTTGCTCCAGTTCAGCTGCAATCTGACTGATATCGTCCGATAGCAGAGCGTCTTTGAAGGAGAATCGATCGGCTGTCAGATGAACGACATCGTTGATATGCCGTAATTCCCCAGAGTAAATCTCCCTTGCAGTGTTAAGATCTTGACGAATATTATTATGTTCTTCTGCGACAATACGGTCGTTGATGAGCAAGATCCCAACCACGATGAAAACGGTGCTGATCAGGACAATAATCAGCATATAATTCAGGATCAAGCGGGTGGTAATAGGAACCCTCATGCCTTTAGGGCCAAAGAGATTGAACTTGGGAAAGCCCTTACTCATCATTGACCTTGATTATGCAAGACACGATCGATCCTTAACTTCATTCTTGCGCCTTATTTCCTCCCCTGCTTCTTCTCCCTCGATAGCTCAAACATATCCAGCAGCAGATCCCTGGAAGCACTCAAACGATTAGATATCACCTGGGCAACTCGCGACATAATCTCGAACCCAATATCATGATCGTCTGTGCATAACTCTTGCAGGTGTACGGCATTGATCGCAATGGCTTTTGTGGGGGTGTTGGTCTGTGCTCCGGCGGTTTTCTTTTGCGGCGGAAATAAGGATGACCAGCCCAAGAGTTGCCCAGGTCCGAAGGTCAGAATAGTCACTTGTCCATGCCCCGGCACCTGGGTTAGGAGCGAAACCTCGCCCTCCATGATTAGGTAAACCAGTTCACTTCCGTCGCCCTCGCGGAAAATCGTCGCGCCTTTCGAGAAGGTCACGTAGGTTGCGATTGAGGCGAGTTTTTCCAATTGTTTTGGCTCCAAGTCCTGCGTGAATTCCATTGATCGCAGAGCGTTGAGCACAAGTTCGGATGTCATCGAAGTATCCCTTGACTCCTAGAGCGCTTCGTGCACCAATTCGATCAAGTCTTTGACCACCAACACGTCCTCGTGTCCTGTGGTCTTGACCGCATCGCTGTACATAGTAACGTCCTTCGGGCAGGTTACCGTAAAGACATGGACTCCTTCCAGTTCCATGGCCTCATGGATGCGCGCTTCACTAGGGCGCTCCTCGACCTCGGTTTCCTCCATCCAGATCCGACCACCCCCTGCACCGCAGCAGAAGCCATGTTCCCGATTGCGCGGCATTTCAACGATCTCACATCCCGCCGCCTGAATCACACGCCGGGGTGGGTCGTATACGGCGTTGTACCGCCCGAGGTAACAGGGGTCGTGGTAGGTGACTTTATGACCCAGTTTTTTAGTCAACTTGAGCTGCCCTGATGAGATCAGCTGGTCCAACAGCTCGCTGTAGTGCAGAATCGGGCGCCCGCCGTTGATCTCAGGTGGGTATTCATTCTTCAGGGTGTTATAGGTGTGGGGATCGGTTGTCACGATGGCCTTGAAGTCGCAGCGCTCGAGTGCAGCTACATTCTCCTCCGACAGCATCTCAAACAAGCCTTCTTCGCCCACGCGGCGAACATCGTTGCCCGAGTTGCGTTCGCCTTCATATAGAATCCCGAAATCCAATCCAGCTTGCTGGAAGACCTGGACCGTTTTTTGTGTGATCTCAGTCAAGCTGGCGTGATACGAGGCGTAATCACCTACGAACCACAAGTAGTCGACGGCCTCTTTGCGCGCGTCTTTCACCTTGGAATCCAGAGCTTGTGTCCATTTGGCGCGCATCCTCTCGGATTGACCAAAAGAGTTGCCGTAGCGGCCAAGATTGTCGAGGGCACTCTGCAGCTGCGCATCAATCTGCGCTTCGTCGACAAGATGGCAGCGCATGTCAACAATTGCTTCTACGTGTTCGATCAACACCGGGCACTCAGCGACGCAGGCACCACAGGTTGTGCACGCCCAGAGCGTAGCGGCTTCGACAGCCTGACCGGTGAAGGGAGGCGCTTCCTGGCCGTTGCTTCCCACGGCAGCAAGAGCGTGTGAGATGGCTTGGACTACCTCCTTGGGAGAAAGAGGTTGTCCGCTTGCATATGCTGGACAGACGTCCTGACAGCGACCGCATTCTGTACACGCGTCACCGTCCATTAGTTGCTTCCATGTGAAGTCTTCCAGCGTGGCGACTCCGGCTAGACCTTCTTCGAAATTCACCGAGGGCGACAGCGCCCCCATGGGTCGGTCAAATTTCGAAAAGAAGATGTTCAAGGGCGAGGTCAGGACATGGACGAGGGTTGTGGTGGGGAACACGACCAGCAAGGCGCTGATAAGGCCCATGTGGAAAACCCAGATCGACAGGTGGATGCCATTCAGTGCAGAGATCGACATACCCAAGCCGAGCCAAAGCTGAGCCGTGATCCAACCCGCTGGAGTCCACCACGCAAGACTTGGATCCCAGCCGGGCTGGAGAGCGGGTTGCTGGGCAATGACCGCCAGGCGTAGGGATTCCGTGAGTAAACCGGAGAGAACAATCAGAAACAAGACCACGAGCGTGTTTCCAAAGTTCGACGTGAGAGTCAAACGGTCTGGCTTCTGCAGGAAACGTCGGTATGCTGCCAGGGCTAACCCGATCAACGCCACAACCGTGAATACGTCCAGAGCGAATTTGAACACCAGGTAGATGTTGCCGCGCAGGAATTTGAAGATGTCGGCGTCGATGGTAGCCAGTGCAGTGCCGAGGAAAAAGATGAAGAAGCTCCATGCGATGGCGACGTGCATCACGCCCGGATAGGTTTGGCGTAGAATCTTGATCTGGACGATACCTTGTTTTAGCAGTCTCCAGAAACGAAGGGCGAGCTTGTCCCACCTCTTTTCCGACCGACCGATAATCCACCACTTACGCATGCGTAGGTAGACGCGTACGAGCAGCACAAGCCCGGCAAAAATTGGCAAGACGTAGGCTACGTAGTGCCAGACCTCCGGAATGCCCCAATAATTGATGCGTTCGATCATTGCTGCCTTCAGCCGCCTTTTGATTGCCTGACTTTTTCTATAAGAACAGGGATGAGGTCGAAGAGATCGGTTGCTGCCCCGTAGTTCGCAATGTCGAAGATTGGCGCCTGCTCATCCGTATTGATGGCGATCAACAGCTCCGTGCCGCTGATCCCTTCCAAGTGTTCAGGCGCACCGCTAATACCCATGGCAAAGTAGAGCTTCGGTTTGACGGTCTTTCCTGATTTGCCGACCAGGCGACTGGTGGACATCCAGCCCTGATCAACTACCGGACGTGAGGTGCACAGTTCGCCACCCAACGCTCCGGCCAATTCCTCCGCGATCTCGAGATTCGTCTCCTGTTGGATGCCGCGGCCCACGGCGATCAGGATGGGTTCTTGCGCGATGTCAACGTCGCCGGCTTCGGGTTCGATGTATTGCATATGAGTAACCTGCAAGCCCGCCAGGTCGGGAGGTGCAGTTGGCACAATCTCGGGAGCCGTCGCGCTCTGGCCAGCCTCGGCCTTGAAGTCCCCGGGAACCATGGTTATCAAAGCCGTCGGTTCCGGCAGGTCACCTTCGGCGAGCACTTTCCCGCCATATATCTGGCTGATGAATTTAAGGGTACTGCCCTCAGCGTATACGTTGCGGCACAAACTCACGATTGGTAGAGCTATGCGGGCAGATAGGGTGCCAGCCACGTCCGCGCCCATTGACGTCTCGCCCAGGAGCACTGCTCGCGGGGCTCCTTCTTTGATAAGCTCAGCGACGACCCTCGTGTAGGCATCGGGGTTGAAATTAGCTAAAGCAGGATGTTCCACATAGAGAACGCGATCCGCGCCAAGATCCGCCGCTAATCCCTGGGCATCCTGACCGAGCAGCATCGCCACTAAGCTCCCGCCCGAAGCTTCTGCCAGTGGCCGACCTGCAGCCAGCATCATGTAGGACATATCACTCACCTTGCCCTGCAGGTGCTCGATGAGGACATAGATGTCAGTGGTCATCACGACCTCCCTCAATGGTCTCTTTTAAGCATCACAGCGCATCCGCTTCGCGCAGAATCTCTACAAGTCGATCCGCGATTTCGTCGCTATCCCCCTCGATCATCTCTGCACGTTCACTGCTTTCGGGTTGGAACATGCGAGAGACGGTGGGTCCACCGCTGTGATCCAGAGCCGGGCTGGTCTGTTCACCGAGCGTAACCGTTTTCATGGCTTGGCGTACTTTACTGACCGCTACATAGCGGGGTGGAGACTCCGCAGACTGGATCCCCAGAACCGCAGGTAAGTTGACCTGCATTTCGCCGATCAACCCCCCAGGAAACTCCTTATGCACAATGCACGTTTTACCCTCCACCTGGACGCCGGACACATACCCGACATAGGGCATGTCCAAGTACTCAGCCAGCAGGGACCCGAGGGCTCCATCCATGTCGTTGTGAGCTTGCACCCCAGTAAGGATCACGTCGGGCTGCATTTCGCGCACGGTTGCAGCGAAGGCGCGGGCAAGGGCGTGGTTGTTGACATCGACGCTAAAATCGCCCATCAATTTAATCTGACGGTTGGCTCCTTTAGCCGCAGCGGTAAAGAGCACACCGTCGATATCCTCCATACTGGGTCCCAGGATGGTGACTTCTCCCCCTTCGCGTTCTTTTAATATGATGGCCTGTTC
>DAOUDJ010000105.1:0-6631 GCA_034430795.1 Anaerolineales bacterium
TTTCAGCGCCCCCCGCACCCCCTTCCGAATGGCTATCATTGCAATCCATATACGCCCGATTTCCAAAGCCGGGCTCTGCCCAATCTACTCCGGATTGCGTTTCAATGGGAAAAAGAATCCGAGATAACGCTATTTTCACATGTTTGGGTTTGCATGGTTGGGTTGACCTGAGAGCTCGATGTTTGATCCAGGGGGTGCGCTCCACGCTGCGCTCTGAGTGCTTCGCGAGGGGAGTGGAGTCCCCCACAGTCCCCCTTTGGGGGATTTAGGGGGAAGAAAAGAAAAAGCGAACCATCACATCTGCAAGGTCCGGTATTTATAAAAGGTCCATTAACTGGGGTGTCGGGCGTTTATGTACCCCTTCCATAGTAAATGGAAGAGAACTTTACTTAATGGGTGGAGTCGCCCAAGAAACTCCACGCGTAGGCTAAGACAGGCTCTAAGTAGATGGTTCGTCCAGGGAAAAGGGGGGTGCTGGTAATCCACAGCGCTAATGGGAATAGATGCGATCTCGCAGAGCCACAACCTGCCGCCGTAAGGCATCGTCGATCTCGAGCTGGTCGGCAATTTTTTCATAACCATACATCACAGTTGTATGATCGCGTCCGCCAAGAGCCTCGCCGATCTTCGGCAAGGAGCTGCTCGTCTCCTCGCGGATCAAATACATTGCAATCTGCCGCGGGAAGGCGACCTCTCTCGAGCGTTCACGGCTGAGTAGCCTACACTCCTCTATCCCGAACTGATCGGCAACCACGGAGATTATCTGCTCAGTTGTCACGTTGTGCGTTTGAACGGCCATGTCCGCCAATGCCGCATCGACGAGGTTTGTGGTTAAGATTTCGCAGCGAAGATCTGCGTAGGCGAGAACTCGGGTAAGTGCGCCTTCGAGTTCGCGAATGTTACTCTGCACACGCTCGGCGATCTCGCTTAATATTTCATCAGGGGCTTCCCTTCCCAATCGTTCCACCCGCGATCGAAGAATTGCCAATCGTGTCTCATAATCTGGCGCATGGATATCCGCCGTCAAACCCCATTCGAAGCGTGAGCGCAATCGCTCTTCGAGCGTCACGAACGCCTTCGGGGATCGGTCTGAAGAAATGACGACTTGTTTTTCCTGTCCATGGAGCGTGTTAAAGGTGTGGAAGAACTCTTCCTGGGTCGCTTCCTTTCCGGCGATGAACTGAATATCATCAATCAGAAGGACATCAACTCTGCGATAGCGCTCGCGAAACGCAGCTGTTTTTCGCGAGCGAATGGCCTCGACCAGATCGTTTGTGAATTCCTCTGAGGATACATAGCGTACCTGCAGTCCCGCGTCGAGACACTCATGCCCTATTGCGTGCAGCAGATGTGTTTTCCCGAGTCCAACCCCCCCGTAAAGGAACAGCGGATTATAGGCTTTCGCTGGACTCTCTGCGACGGCCTGCGCGGCAGCGTGCGCCAGCCGGTTGCCCTTCCCTACAACAAATGTCTCGAAGGTATATCGATTGTTAATGGATGACGCGAGCCGGTCGCTATCGTCATCAAGCTCAGGTGGGTCCAATGCCGGTTCGGGTGGTTCATCAATGGATGAATCCCCTTGCCAGACGACGAATTTCACGCCGACGGTTCGGCTGAGGATTCCAGTTAGAACACGCTTTACGGTGGATAGCAAACGATCTTCAAGCCAATCACAGGCATAGGCATTTTGGACGCCGATGATGAAATTTCCGTCTTCGTAGGCGATAAACTCCGCGTCGCGAACCCAGGTGTCGAAAGCTGCGCGTGGCATCTCCATCTGCAGTTGACCGAGCGCAGCCTGCCAGTGTCGTTCCGCGTTCATTCACACCTCTAAGGAGCCCGGACGCATTCCCTCATTTCTGGCGACGGGCGTTAGGCGTTTTCCAATTTGCGGGTTTACACCCAGTTGGTAAATCGCAGGTTGGTCTGCGGTCGTTGAGGAAACGTCCTACCGATCCACTGCGATGTTTGGAGGACCGTGGGCACTCCTCCTTCTTCGATGAAACATCTCTCTCCCACAGTCATTCGATTGTAGCAAATAGCGGTCGCACCTACAATAGCTAAGCCCACCTGAACCTAAAAACTTTATAATTTTTAAGGTCGCGTAATGTTAAAGAAAGATTCGGCTTCGTTTTTTTCTTCGCAAATCCAGAATGCCCTGAACCCTTTCCACATCCGTAGATACATGCAACTACGCCAACCAGACCCCCACATCTTCGGATATAAAAGCCCCTGCACACCGATATTTGCTAAGCTTCATTTAACCTTAAAGACTTTTTGCGGTTTGCCGCACTGCGGGACAATGAAACCAACCCGATAACTGCGGGTTCGCCTATTGAAAAATGATAATGAGAGGTAAAACGGGGTGTCGCGTGCTCCAAACCGGGGATGCAAAAGGCACATTACAGTATTATCACCGTTGTTTTTCACACCAATAGCAGCGCAGATACTTCCCTCACCGAAGATGCGGATAGGATTTCCAATCCTTTCGGCGCAGGAGGCTCCCCTCGCACCTGCTTGGGAATCACAACACGCTTGAAACCAAGCTTGGCTGCTTCCTGTAGGCGAGCAGGGATCTGCGCCACCGCCCTCAACTCACCCGTGAGCCCAACCTCACCGATGAGGGCGACATCCGCAGGGACTGGTTTATCCGCTAACGAGGAGGCAATAGCGATTGCAGTTGCCAGATCTGCAGCCGGCTCACTGATTTGCAGCCCACCTACAACATTGATGAAGACATCCTGATCCTCAAGACGAAGGCCAACCCTCCGCGAGAGTACCGCGACGGTAAGCAACAAACGGTGAATGTCGATGCCATTGGCCGTGCGGCGGGGGTTCCCAAACGATGTCTTGCTGGTGAGACCCTGGATCTCGACCAGAAGAGGGCGCGTGCCCTCCATTGTCACCGCTACGGCCGAACCCGGCGCGTTCACAACGCGCTCGGCGAGAAAGGCCTCTGAGGGGTTTGGCACTTCAACCAATCCGTGTTGCTGCATTTCAAAAACACCAACTTCGGTGGTCGGACCGAAGCGATTCTTCACCGAGCGCAGGATGCGATAAGCATGGTAGGGATCACCTTCCAAATAAAGCACGGTATCGACGATGTGTTCCATCACGCGCGGACCAGCGATCGCTCCTTCCTTGGTCACGTGTCCAACAAGGAAGACGGCAATCCCGGAAGACTTTGCCAGGCGTTGAAACTGGGCTGCGCACTCCCTAACCTGGGTTATAGAACCCGCGCTAGATTCAAGTGCGAAGAAGTGCATTGTCTGAATCGAGTCAATCACCAATGCGCTAGGCGCAACCCGCTCTGTGTGCTGCACAATGGACTCCAGATCAGTCTCGGCCAGGATGAATAATTCATGGGATAGCGTTTCAGATTGAGTAAGTCGATGTGCTCGCGTCTTAAGCTGGCGCTCTGATTCCTCACCGGAGACATAGAGAACACGTTCGTGTTCAGACATTGCCAGTGCCATCTGCAGCAGCAATGTCGATTTCCCAATCCCGGGATCACCGCCAATTAAAACCACCGATCCTGGGACAATCCCGCCGCCGAGAACTCTAGCGAACTCCGTAATCCCCAGAGGAATCCTTTCCTCCGCATCACCTGCAATTTCAGATAAGCGCTTCGGCGTACTCGTGCTTTGCAACCCTGCATTGCGTTTTCTTTGCCGTGGTGGCGCCACCACTTCTTCAACCATGCTGCTCCAAGCGCCGCATTGCGGGCAGCGCCCTAAAGCTTTCGGCGCCGTTCGCCCACATTCCTGACAGATATATTGCGTTCGAGATTTTGCCACTCATCCACCTCATCAAGATTATACAGTTAGCTCGCGCCCAGGAAAAAAAAGACCCGACATGAAGTCGGGCCTTTGGGTCATTCGTAGGGAATTCCGTTCACCCCGTAGCCACGGCGGTTTGAGGCTCGTCCTCCGGCTCCTCCGCAGCTAGGCGCAAGATAATCTCATCTTCCTCGAAATCCACAATGATTTCATCGCCGACGCTAAATCGCCCTTTCAGCAATTCATCGGAAAGCTGGTCCTCTACTTTATTTTGAATCACCCGTCGTAGCGGCCGCGCACCCATCTCCGGGTCATACCCAAGATCAGCGAGCTTCGCCTTTGCCTCGTCGGTAACAAGGATCTTGATTTCATGCTCCTCCAAACGCTTCGATAATTTCGCCAGCTCGAGTTCTACTATTTGCGAGATATGTTCTTTGTTTAGGGCATGGAAGACCACAATTGTGTCGACCCTGTTCAGAAATTCCGGCCGGAATACCTTCTTCATCGCCTCGGTCAGTTTTTTGTGCATCTCGTCATACGCGAGACGCTCCTCGGCATCTTCATCCTTTGGCAGATCGAAGCCTAATTGTGATTGACGCTGGATCAAATCCGCGCCCACGTTTGAGGTCATCACGATGATGGCATTGCGGAAGTCAACTTTCCGGCCGCGGGCATCAGAGAGCTGACCTTCTTCCATAATCTGCAAGAGCATATTGTGGACCTCTGGGTGCGCTTTCTCCACCTCGTCAAAAACGACGATGGAGTAAGGGCGGCGGCGTATCGCCTCGGTTAATTGCCCCGCATCATCGTAACCGACGTATCCTGGTGGTGCGCCAACGAGTCGGCTCGCCGAGTGGCGCTCCATCAACTCCGACATATCGATCTGAATAAGCGCATCTTCGCTGCCGAACATGAATTCCGCCAACGCTTTAGTCAGCTCGGTTTTGCCCACACCGGTTGGACCCAAAAAAACGAAAGATCCGATCGGCCGCTTGGGATCTTTCAAGCCAGCCCGAGATCGGCGAACGGCTTTTGAGATCGCACTGATCGCTTCATCCTGCCCGATGATGCGCTCATGGAGCGCATCCTCCATTTGAAGCAATCGCTCGGATTCCGCCTCCGCGATCTGCATCACGGGAACGCCCGTCCACATTGAGACCACTTCGGCGATGTCTTCCTTCGTCACGCGCGGTCCGCTTTCACTGCGATCCCAAGCGGTTCGGAGTAATGCCAGCTTCTCTTCAAGCCCCGCTTCACGTTGGACCAACTCTTGCGCATCATCTTGGCGCGCCTCATCCACGGCGAGGGCATGCGCCTCACGCGTCTCGCGCAAGTTCCTAATGATCTCTCGCAGCGAGACTGCCTCTGGGCTTTTATACATCCTCACGCGTGAAGCGGATTCATCGATCAAATCGATGGCTTTATCCGGGAGGAAACGGTCGGTTACATAACGAGCGGAAAGATGGGCGGCAGATTCTAATGCCTCATCGGTGATGATAAGCTTATGATGGTCTTCATAGGGTTTGCGAACACCACGCAATATACTGATCGTCTCCTCAATTGTCGGTTCTTCCACCATCACCGGCTGGAAGCGCCTCTCCAGGGCGGCATCCTTCTCAATATGTTTTCGATACTCATCCAGAGTAGTCGCCCCAATCACCTGCAATTCGCCGCGGGATAGCGCGGGCTTTAGAATGTTAGCGGCATCGACGGATGACCCCGCGGAACCTGCGCCAACAAGCATATGCACTTCATCGATGAAGAGAATTGCATCTGAAGATTTCAACTCTTCAATAACACGCTTAAGGCGTTCTTCGAATTGGCCTCGGTACATTGTCCCCGCAACAAGAGAGCCGACATCGAGTTGAAGGACGCGTTTCCCGAGCAGTGGACCGGGAATCTCGCCGGCAACAATCCGCTGCGCTAAACCCTCTACAATCGCTGTCTTGCCAACGCCCGGCTCGCCAATCAGAACCGGATTGTTTTTTGTTCTGCGGGCAAGGATTTGTATTACTCGCTCAATTTCCATCTCGCGGCCAATAACAGGATCGAGCTTAGACTCCTCAGCCAGTTCGGTCAGGTTTGTTGCCAGCTGATCTACAAGAGGCGTCTTGGGTCCTGATTCTGCCTTTTTCGACCGCTCCCTCTGTGCAGTCCGGCGCGATGAACTCTCTTGAAGTATTCGACGGGTTTGACGTCGGATCTGCTCGGGTGTGATCCCAAGGCGCCGCAAGACCTCGAGGCCAACCCCCTCACCTTGGCGGACCATCCCGAGGAGCAGGTGCTCAGTACCTATATAGTGGTGTCCCATCCGGCGCGCTTCTTCAATCGCTACTTGCAGCACCTGTTCAGTAGCTGGAGCAAGTTCAATTCTGCCTGATGTTTGGCGGCCGACACCTGTTAGTCGCTCCACCATCTCTTTCACCCGGGCGGTTTCGAGGCCTAGTTCGCGCAAGATCCGCCCGGCGACACCACCTTCCTCGCGCATCAAGCCCATGAGAAGATGTTCCGTACCTATGTAGTTATGGTGTAACCTTTCCGCTTCTTCATGGGCTAAACTTAATACTCGTCGTGCCCGTTGCGTGAAGCGTTCCATCTTATCAGCCACTTGATTTCCTCCGCAGCTTTTAGTAGCAATTCCCCCTTGCTATATCCTATTCTACCAAAGTTTAGAATGTGGTTGCAGAAATGGGACCATTTCTCCATCCAAGTGAATTACCCCGCAGCAAGCTGCGGGGCATCCACAGCGGAACAATCATCATGGGGGCTGCCGCCCCCAAACCCCTGCTTTCCCATTCATCCCGCCAGCAAGCTGACGGGTGTTCTGGGAATACTAATAAAAAACCGGGCGC
>DAOUDJ010000106.1:0-32262 GCA_034430795.1 Anaerolineales bacterium
TTCTGTGCATGGGTGTCAGCAAACCCCTTCACAACCGCCCAGAAATCAGATCAGACCCGTGATTTTCCAACGTACCTGCTGCGGCAGGGCTAGCACACTACAGGTGCTGAAAAGAGATCGGAATGAACCTAATTGAAATACTGCTCACGTTAGGGATGGCAACTCTCTATATCGGTTTCGCCTCAGGCATGGGTATCGTCGCCCGGCAAGGTTGGATTGACAAAAATCAGCGCTGGGAGCTCGCCTTGGTTGCAGCTTATGGTCTTCTAATCTTTCTACCCGCTTCCATCCTCATCCGTTACTACGAAGCGTGGAACCTTGGTCTCCGCATCACTGTAATCCTCTCAGGGATCATCTCTCTCACCATAACCTTTCTCCGCCCAGCCTGGTTACCGACACGCCTCTGGTCCCGAACAATATCTCGTCGCTACTCTGCGCTATCGATGGGCATCATCTTTGCATGGAGCATCCTCGCCTGGCGAACCCAGATGAGCCCGGCCGTCCTGTTCCTTGGCCTCGCTGCCTGCCTTGCGGGTCTATCCTCGCTCAGATCCTCGCATCAAACGGCGTGAAACATCAACCCGATTAAGGTACAATGAATCGCTCATTCCTATAGTTTGGATCGAATACACAGAGGACATCTTGCTGGAACTGACATTCCTTGGTACTTCGGCATCGGCGCCATCAGTTCATCGCGGGTTATCCGCGCAGGTTGTAAGCTACCGAGACCAACGTTTCTTGATCGATTGTGGTGAGGGGACCCAGCGTCAGATCTTGCGTTCGGGGCTTGGCTTCCGCCGCTTGAATCGGATTCTAATCACACACGGCCATCTCGATCACATCCTTGGCCTCGCCGGTTTGCTTTCAACCTTTGCTCGCTGGGAGGCAATTGATCGACTTGAGATTTGGGCAGGGGAATGGGCCATGGAGCGGATTCATGACTTGCTCTATGGAGTTGTCCTTCGCGGCGCGCGTCCCCCGCTAGATATCAATCTACGTATCCTTGAACCGGGGTTGATAATTGAGGAAAATGGCCTGCAGGTCTCCGCGTTCCCCGTCTCCCATCGGGGGCCGGGCTGTTTCGGGTTTGTTTTTGAGGAAGACTCACACCGCCCTTTCCTCGTGGAACAAGCAGAGGCGATGAATGTGCCCTCTGGACCACTCCGCGCGGAGCTCGTTGCTGGCAAACCCATCACCTTGCCAGACGGTAATGTGATAAATCCAGAGGATGTCCTCGGGCCTCCGCGCAGGGGCGCTCGGCTGATCCACGTAGGGGATTGCGGCAGCACAAAAGGATTGCGGAAAGCCGCGCTTGGGGCAGACGCACTCGTGATTGAGGCAACCTATCTCTCTTCAGAATCCGATTTAGCGAAGAAGTTCGGGCATCTATCAGCAAGTCAGGCTGCGAAATTTGCTCAACGCGTTAGCGTGCGCCACCTTTACCTTACCCACATCTCCCGTCGGTATCGGGAGAAGGAAGTTGTCGAGGAAGCGAGGGCGATCTTCCCCAACACCACCGTCGCTCGCGACTTCGATCATTTTCAGATCAAACGAGCGGAATAAATTCCGCCAACCCGATCCTGAATCCCGCAAGAATTCCCTATTCTCCCATTGAATAATATCTCTACATGAATCAAAACCGGGCGCCAATGGCTCCCGAGCTGACTTTCTTTCCATCATAGCCGCCGAAATTATTCTCACCAGTTCTACCGTCTAACCCTTGCGTCAACTCGCCCACGCCCTTGGGCACTCGTCGTCAGCTTTCTGAAAGTCTAGGGGGCAGCTTGGAATCAGGCGAGTAAAGTTCCCCCTCATGCTTCCGTGTTAATTGACGAATGTGGTTCTTCTTGATGAATGTTATCTAACCATCGCAAGCTAATCTAAGAGAAGGTGTACGATCTCATCCACAGAGAGATCGAGCAAGGATTCTACGATCAAATCCGCATCCTGCAAGGCATTGGCTGTATGCGTGGTCGTCACCCCAACTGCGCGCATTCCAGCCTTCTTTGCGCCGCGAACTCCTACGACAGCATCCTCTACGACAACACAAACTTCCGGGCCCAGCTCGATCTTTCTGGCGGCTTCCAGGTAGACCGTAGGGTCTGGTTTCGCGGGGAGGTCATGACCCGAAACAAGTGCACGGAAATATCCCCCGATCTGCAGTTCATCAACCACAACGCGTATGTTCTCCTCCGGTGCCGAAGATGCAATCGCCTGTCTCATCTTCGCTGAATGCAACAGCTCAAGCAGCTCAACCGCTCCTGATAGAGGTTCGACGCTCCCGCGAATGATCTCACGAAAGGCGCTCTCTTTCTCTAAGCTTATACGACGCAGAAGATCCGCTTCGGGCGGCTCGCCGAGCATGATCGTCAGGATCTCCCTGTTATTCATACCGAAAGTCTGCTCGTGAAGCTCCATGGACATGGATAAATTAAATCGGGGCAGGACACTCATCCAACTCTCGAGGTGTTGTCGGGAACTATCTATCAAGACGCCGTCGAGGTCCCAGATAACGCCGTATTGTGAGAGATCTAAATCTTTCATTTTCTCACTTACACTCCGTGACTTGGCGCTCCCCACGAATGTCCGTTGGACCCTCCAGAAAGCTTAAACCGAGGGGAGAACCTGGGGGAGGCTCTAAATATTACAATTGGAACAATTTAAAGAATAACAGGATTTGGTCAACAACTGAGGTGGAGCGCAGCGATCACTCGTCGTCGCTCACGCAGTTCGTTATACGCCATACGAGCCCCTTCGGTCCGAAATACAACGAGCTCGATCCCGCACTCTGTTATCCATTTACGTACATCGTCCGGGACTTTCATCCTCCCAAAAGCACCCCGCCCAAGTATGATAACTTCTGGATCACCTTCCAGCACTTCACCTAAGTCCTCTATTGCCAGATTATGCCCGGCTCTTCGCCACCAGTTGGGTCGGACGCGATCAGGGAAGATGATCACATCTCGAGTGTAAACAACGTCATCGATCATGATACGACCGAAACGGTAAGCCTGTATCTCGGGAGGGCTGCTCAAGGAGGCCCCCCGCCTGCGTTTATCCGAACTCGGAAATTACTAAATTCAGCAGTAGCCTCTTCCCAAACAATCTCGGCATTCTCTACAGCCGCAGAAGGAGGTCCTTGCTGGCACCACTCGATCATTTGCTTAACCGCATCCTCATCACCGTCAAGCAAGACTTCAACACGCCCATCCCAGAGATTCCGCACCCATCCCGTGATGCCGAGCGACCGCGCTTCTTGCATCGTGTAATAGCGAAAACTCACCCCCTGAACTCTCCCTTGAAGTAAGAGACGCGCTCGTACTGCACCCATAATCCTCTCCTGCCGGTTCCAAGTAGAGCAACTATAAACTACAGTTTCCAAAAAAGCATGGGGGTCTCTCTTACTACTAATAAGGTTCCCTCACACACACCCTTTTCTCCTCAGCCAAGTTCACAGTCCTATCATGAACCATCATCTTATCGCCCCCATTATCAAAAAATCCCGCGACAGCCATGTCACGGGATTTATTCACGTAGGAGATTGCCTTTCGGTTATCGGAACAAATCCAGCAGCCCTACCCGATTGATCATCTTCACCAGAAGACCAGGCAATATTCCAAAGATGAATGTCCCTAAAGCGGTGACAAAAATTGTGGAATTGAGGAGCGCTTCTGAGCGCACCTCTGGCTCTCCGTCGCGCATGTACATTACGACAACTACGCGCAAGTAGTAGTAGGCGGAGATGAGCGAGGTCACAACACCCACGAGTGCAAGCCAGATCAAATTTGCATCGATGACGGCTCGGAAGAGATAGAACTTTCCTATAAACCCGATGGTTGGCGGGACGCCAGTCAACGACAGCATAAACAGCGCCATTGCGAGCGCAAGCGCCGGGTGTTTCTTCCCCAATCCGGCGTAATCATCGATCGCCAATCCCGATCCTTCCGCTTTCTCCAGAGCCAGCACAACTCCCCAAGCGCCTAAGTTGGTAATCGCGTACGTCAGCAGGTAGAAAAGCGCAGCCCGAATCGCTTCCGGCGCAATTTCTGGCGTTGCCGCAGCCGGCATAGCCATGAATATATATCCTGCATGGGCGATGCTCGAATATGCCAGCATTCGTTTAATATTGGTTTGCGAAATCGCAGCGATATTCCCCCAGGCCATCGTCAGCGCGGCGATCCACATCGTAACCGGCATCCACGTCGAAGCAACACCTGGCAATGCAGCGACGAAAATCCGCAGCAAGGCAGCAAAACCGCCAGCCTTTGCGCCCACTGACATGAACGACGTCACCGATGTGGGTGCTCCCTGATAGACGTCCGGAGTCCACATATGGAATGGCACGGCTGCGACTTTAAACCCCAGTCCCACCAGGATCATCCCGCTCCCTACGAGCAGCAGAATAGGCGTGGTTTCAGCACTCGCAACCGCTGCAACCACACCACTTAGCGCCGTTGTTCCCGTTGAACCAAAAACCAGCGCGATACCATATACGAGGAATCCCGAAGCAAACGCCCCCAAAAGGAAGTACTTCAGGGCAGATTCTTCTGATTCGACCTGTGGAATTGCGAAAGCCGCAAGGACATAAAGCGGGATCGAGAGCAGTTCAACCGCGAGGAAGACGATGATCAGATCTCCGGCTGAAGCCATTAAGAGCATCCCGCTCAGGCTGAACAGCAGTAATATGTAGTATTCACCGCTCTCAATATCCCGCCGTCGCAGGTAATCATACGCCTGCGATACGGCGATCAACCCAACGCTAAGGAACAAAAGTTGAAAGAACGAGGAATAACCATCAACGATGATCATTCCATCGAAAGCTTCGCGCTCGATGCCAAACCGGGAGATGACCGGTACGATCGCGGCGACCAAACCAAGCGCAGCCAGTCCTGCTGTGATCCACTTGCGGTCGGTGGGAATCCAGAGATCAACCAGCAGAAGGATCGTCGCCCAGCCAGCGACTATTATGAACGGGAGTACTGAAAGAAAATCTTTCCAATCCATTGTTTAGTGCACCGCTACGCTCGCGGCCTGTAGAAGCGCGACGAGCTTGTCCACAGATGGTCCAATGAGGTCGAAGAAAGGTTTGGGGTATAGACCAATCCAGAAGATTAATATCACCAAGGGAACCAGGGTGATGATTTCACGCAGATTGATATCCTTAACCGCTTTATTCTCATCCTTGTCGAGCGGGCCCAGGAAGAGCTTCTGGAACATGGAAAGCATGTAAATCGCCGCCATGATAACTCCCGCCGCGGCAAATCCAGCGTAGAAAGGAGAGTCGAGCGCCTCGGATCCGAACGCCCCCAGGAGTATCGAGAATTCACCTACAAATCCGTTCAGACCCGGCAAGCCCATTGAGGAAAGCGTTACGATCAAGGTTAACGCTCCATAAATCGGCATTGCTTTCCATAACCCGCCGAAGTCATCCATCTCGCGCGTATGTCGCCGTTCGTAGATCATCCCCACGATAAGGAACAAAGCGCCCGTGCTCAATCCATGGTTGATCATCTGCAGGATCCCGCCCTGTATCCCTAATGGGTTCAGCGCGAACAGACCGAGCACGACGAAACCAAGGTGACTCACGGAGGAGTATGCTACAAGCTTCTTGACATCTTTCTGCGCGTATGAAACTGCCGCGCCGTATAGAATGCCAATAACCGCCAGCAGAGCCATCCACGGTGCGAAGCGTATGGATGCTTCCGGGAATAGCGGAAGATTAAACCTCAGGAAACCGTAGGTGCCCATCTTCAGCAACACACCGGCAAGGATGACCGACCCCGCCGTTGGCGCCTCCACGTGTGCATCCGGAAGCCAGGAGTGCAGAGGCCACATTGGAACCTTGATAGCGAAAGCGGCCGCGAAAGCCAGGAACAACCACGTTTGAACGCCGGCCGGTATTCCGCCTTGTGCGATGAGGTCAGGAATCGAGAAGGATTCGAAGCGGATCCCAAGCCACAGGATCGCCAGCAGCATCAGGATCGACCCCGCCATGGTGTAAAGGAAGAACTTAATGGCGGCATAGACCCTTCTTGGTCCTCCCCAGATTCCAATCAGGAAATACATCGGTACGAGGGTGAATTCCCAGAAGATGTAAAACAGGAAGATGTCTTGAGCCAGGAAGACACCCAGCATTCCCACTTCGAGTAACAGGAAGAAGATTAAAAATTCTTTCACGCGCTCTTCAACTGCACTCCAAGTGGAGATGATCGAGATCGGTGTAAGGAAGGTCGTAAGCAGAACGAGCAAGATGCTCAACCCGTCCACGCCCAGGTGATATTCGATCTGCATCCCTGCTAATTGGAACCACTGCAGCTTCTCGACCATTTGCAGTGAGGCGTTCGTTTTATCGAACTGCGCAAGCATGACCAGGGAGAGCGCGAAGGCGGCCATGGAGGCCAGCACGGCGGTCCATCGAAGGAGATTCCGGCGGTCCTTAGGCAAGAACAAGAGCACCAAGACGCCCAGGACCGGGGAGAATGTCACCCAAGAGAGTATGGAGAACGAAAGATTCATAGGCATTTCCTCAGCCAAATTACCCGAAAATGAAGTAGCTCAACACTAGCACTCCCCCGACCAACACCGCGAGGGCGTAATTCCGGACATATCCTGTTTGCAGAACTCGGAGGCGTTGTGAAGCCCCTTTGGTCACATTGCCCAGACCATTCGCAAACCCGTCTATGACCCTGAGATCGAAGACCCAAGCGAGCCATCGGCTCCCATTGCGGTAGGCACTTCCCAAAACACTGTCGTGGAACCAATCGTGCAAGAAACGCCAATCCACGACATCCGCAAGGAACCAGGATATGGCGACATATGGACGGAGAATAAGAAAATCGTACAACTCGTCAATCCACCACTTGTTTTCCATACCCACAAAGATCGGTCCCAGGATTCTCCGCAACGGATCGGGTTCGCCTTCCTTCATGGTCTTACGACCATAGAGCAGCCATGAGAATCCGATGGCAATAAGTGCAAATAAGACGGAAAGACCGGCAACCAGCACGTTGAACTCCGTCGCGTGGACGTGTTCGATTGTATGTTCCAACCAATCTGTTAGGGCGTGGAGACCGGGCAGGTTTAGCGCCCCGCCAACGATCGCAAGTCCCGCGAGGGCAATCAGCGGGATCGTCATAACGGGTGGATTTTCTGTCGCGTGCGCCGCCGCTTCGCTACGAGCTTTCCCGAAAAAGACCATCAGGATCTGCCGACCCATATAGAACGCCGTGAGGAAAGCCGCGGCTGCCAGCATGATGTATACGACCATATTTTCAATGTTCGCATCCGCCAGGATCTCATCCTTGGAGAAGAAACCCGCCAAGGGCGGTAATCCCGCCAGAGCAAGCGCTCCAATCAAGTAGACCCAGTATGTGACCTTCATGCGCGAACGCAGTCCACCCATGTTGCGCATATCCTGCGGGTCGAAAGGTTCTCCATCACCGTGTTCGATATGGTGATGTCCGTGTTCAACACCCTGTATTACGGAACCGGACGAGAGGAAGAGAAGCGCCTTGAAGAATGCGTGGGTCACGAGATGGAACATACCCGCTACGTACGCGCCGATCCCCACAGCAGCCATCATGAACCCGAGTTGGCTGATCGTTGAGTAGGCGAGCACGCGCTTGATGTCGAACTGCCCAACCGCGATCGTCGCCGCGAAGAGCGCAGTCGCTGCGCCGACCCAGGCCACCAGGTTTGCCGTTGACTTGGCTATCTCAAAAAGAGGGGCGCTGCGGGCAATCATATAGATGCCGGCAGTGACCATCGTTGCGGCGTGAATCAGCGCCGATACAGGAGTCGGACCTGCCATAGCATCCGGCAGCCAGACAAACAGCGGGAGCTGCGCCGATTTCCCGACCGCGCCGAGGAGCAAGAACAATGTGGCCGCCGTGATCACTCCAACGTTCGCAAGCCCGTATTCATGGACCCAATGGAAGACCTGGTCGAACTGCAGACTTCCCACAGCACCGAAGATCAGGAACATAGCAATCAGGAAACCGAAATCACCGATGCGGTTGGTTACAAATGCTTTCTTACCAGCGACTGCGTTGCCTATTCCATCTTCCCCCTTCTCGTACCAAAAACCAATCAGCAGGTAAGAGCAGAGGCCGACGCCCTCCCAGCCTACGAACATCATCAGGTAGTTATCCGCCGAGACCAGCACCATCATCGCCGCGACGAATAAATTGAAAAAGATAAAGAAACGCGTATAGCGGCCGGAGTCACCTTGGAAACGGACGTCTTCGTGCATGTATCCAATTGCGTAAATATGGATCAGCGTGCTGACACCCGTCACCATAAGCATCATCGTCGTCGAGAGTGTATCTACTTTGATTGACCATGGAATAGAGAGGCGACCGACCGAAATCCATTCCGCAATGGGGATCGTAGCACCCTCCGGATGGGCTTGCAGTGCCAGGAATTGAATAATCGCGATAACAAACGCAAGAGCGACCGCTCCGCTGGCGACGATGCCCACAAACCGCTCACCGAGTCGGCGGCCGAAGATGATGTTGGTGATCAAGCCCAAGATTGGCAGGGCGATGATCAAAGGCGCATAGGTGAAAAGCCCTCCACCCTGCACCACTTCAAGAAGAATCATCCAATCCCTCCGCAGGCGAGGCTAGCCTCGCAAACTGCTCACCTCATCAACGTCGATGCTTTCTTTGCTACGGAAGATCGTCACAATTAACGCCAACCCCACAGCGACCTCCGCGGCTGCTACGGCGATCACGAAGAACACAAACACATGCCCTCTCAGCGCTTCCTGAGCCGGCCCTAGCATACGCGCGGAAGCGATGAACGCGAGATTCGCCGAGTTGAGCATTAACTCGATCGACATGAAAATAACAATGGCATTCCGGCGGACCAGCACTCCAATGACACCGAGCGCAAAGAGAATCCCTGAGAGCGCGAGCACATAGGCTGGGGGAATGTTCATTTTCTTTCCATCCTCTGCTTACGTGTGATCACAATTGCGCCAATCATAGCGACGAGCAAGAGGATCGAAGTCACCTCAAAGGGGACAAGATATTCACTGAACAATACCCGGCCGATGGATGCCGGACTACCGAACTCGGCAGAGAGATCAGCCAACGGTCCCTGTACAATGTCATCTCGCAACAATACATACGCCAGTTCACCGGCAAGGGCCAGGCCCAAGACAAACGCCAATGGCATCTGCCAGCGGATCCCCCCATCGATGCTTTCTCTCTCCGTCCCCAGCAGCATAATGACGAAGAGGAAAAGCACCATAATCGCTCCAGCGTACACTGTGATTTGCACAACGGCGATAAATGCCGCGTTCAGGAGCAAATATAGAGTCGCGACGGTGAGGAAATTTAAGACCAGGAACAACGCTGAATAGACCGCGCTGCGACTCGCAATCATGGCAATAGAAGCCATAACAGCGATCAGCGCCAATCCGAGGAAAAGCAGCAGATCAATCGTCATCAAATAGCATCCATAAGCAAGGTTATCACGCCGGATCCTTCATATCTGGAATGGCCCGGTCGTACATTCCGACAGGTACGTTTTGCGGCGTCGGTTTCCCATCTTCGGGAACGGGGACGATCAGCAGTTCTTTAGTATAAATCGCATCCCGCCGGTTGGTGAACGAAAGCTCATATTGGTGCTCCAACACGATGGCTTCCGTTGGGCACGCATCCTCGCAGAATCCACAGAAGATACAGCGCAACATATTGATTTCATACGTGCTAGCGTAGCGATCTCCGGGAGAGTAGCGTTTTTCATCGGTATTCTCCGCCGCTTCCACGAAGATGGCATCCGCCGGACAAGCTGCTGCACAAAGCGAGCAGCCAATGCACTTCTCCAGTCCGTTATCATAACGTTCCAGCACATGTCGACCCTTGAAACGTTCGCGGACCGGCCTCTTGACTTCGGGATATTGATAGGTGACTGGCGTCTCGAACATGCTGCGGAAGGTTGTCCACAGGCCGCGCAGCAACTCAAACCCACCGAGAAATGCTGCCCACAATCCGCGCAAGAACCCCGTCAAACTCATTCGCTAGCCTCCCACCAGCACAATGAACACACCGGTTATCACCACGTTCAACAGACCAAGGGGCAGCAAAACCTTCCAGCCAAACGCCATCAATTGGTCATAACGAAAACGCGGGAAAGTTGCCCGTAACCAGACAATAAAGAAGAGCAAGGCGACGACTTTAATAAAGAGATAAATGGGACCCAGCAAAGGCCAACGGTCGAGGAATGGCCCAAGATAGCCGCCGAGGAATATGGTCGCGGCGATGAAGCTGACCGCGATCATCTTGCCATATTCAGCCATGAAGAAGAGCGCGAATTTCATGCCTGAATATTCGACATGATAACCCGCCACGAGTTCCTGCTCGGCTTCAGGCATGTCAAAAGGCGCGCGGTTAATTTCAGCTACCGCGGCAATTAAGAATATCAAAAAACCGAGCGGCTGGACTAAAATGTACCATGACAACTGCCTCTGCCCTTCGATGATGGCATCAACGCTCATGGAACCAGCCAACATGATGGGACCGACAAAGGCTAAGGCGAGCGCCAGCTCGTAACTCACCATCTGCGCCATTGAACGCATCCCCCCCATCAATGCGTACTTATTGCCTGAAGCCCATCCCGCAATCACAATGCCGTATACAGCGATTGAGGCGACGGCGAGAATATAAAGCACACCCACGTTGACGTTTGATGCCAACCCCAGGTAGTAGCTGCGCCCGAAGAGCGTGACTTCCGGACCAAACGGTATCACCGCAAGGATGATCAATGCGGGAACCACAGTGATCACGGGGGCTAACACGAACAGCACTCTATCCGCCTGTTCCGGGATAAGCTCCTCGTTGAATATCAATTTTATGCCATCCGCCACTGGTTGAAGAAGACCCCAGGGACCGGCTCGGTTGGGGCCAATTCGCGTTTGCATCCTCGCCAACACGCGCCGTTCGAAGAGCGTGAGATAGGCGAAGCCACCCAGAATGACCCCGAAGATCACAACGGATTTAATCGCCCACTCAATCAATAACGCCAGGCTCATAGGTCTCCTCTTTAAGCCTTAAGTCTCACTTCAACGTATTCCGGATCAGCCATGGGAACGCCAAGACCACGACCGAGTAAGACAACACCTTCTGGAACATTCTCTTCAGCAATTGCCTGCAGTTCCTCTGTCCGTCCATCTATCAGTAGTTCGACCTGGTCACCCTGTACAACACCGATTCTTTTGGCTTCCTTTAGGCTCATCTGGAGTATTGGCGATGCGAGGCGCGAGTGAAGTATCTCCGAGGGCATTACGGTAGCGCCGCGATTATACAACTCAACAATGGGTACCAGCAGCAATCCTTTCTTGCTCTTAAATTCTGGAGGAGCGCTCCACTTGATTTTAATAGACGGATCTTTCTCAGCTGCGGGTACGAGCTGCACCCCCAGACCCTGGCGGTTTTTGAAAGTCGTTCCGCCGAAATACAAATCATTGTCTCCAACCGGCGGCCATTGCTCTTCGGCCTCCGTCAGGCTCTGATAGCTTAACTCCGCGTAAGCCTCGTTCGAATCGGCGATTCGGAGGAAAACAGCTGCAGCCGATGAACTCTCAAGTTCTACACCTAAACTCGCTGCCAGAGAGGTGATAATTCGCCAATCCGCTTTCGCCTCCCCTAAAGCCTTCACAGCTGGATAGAACCGCTGCACCCGTCGTTCTCCCGAAGTGAACGTGCCCTCACGTTCTGCAAAGGATTCAGCGGGAAGCACGACATCAGCAAGCTCCGCCGTCGGCGTCATGAACAGTTCCTGGACAACAAGGAAACGATCTCCTTCAAGGCTATCGGCAAGGCTCGGATCATCACCGACGGGGTCAACCGCCATGACATACACTGCCTTTGCGTCGGCGAGTGCATTTTTCAGACCATCCTCCGCAGGTCGTAACCCCATATCCCATGCGCCCTGTGTATTGCTTTTTGGCCAGACGGCTATTAATCCGTTTTGTGCTCTCCCTACGTTTTTCGTTTCAACGAGTATGGCCGCGCATGCCTCAGATAGAGACTTCGATTCAGCGTAGGTTAAACCTTCTACACCACAGAAAATAACCAGGTTCTCGGCTTCCGCCAGAGCTTTTGCCGCCAATTTCAGCGGTTCATCACCGGAGAATTTCGATAGATACTTGGCGCCTGCAATTGCGTGAAGCAAACCCAGACCTGTGCGCGCCGCTTCTTGATAGCGATAGCGCACTTTATGCGCAGCGTAATCGTCTAAGCGCGTCTTACGAGCATTGGCGACGACCAGTGCGGCGCCACGTTTTGACGCGCCCATAACCCGCTGCCACCAGATGGGAGCTTCTTCATGCAGATCAGAGGCAATGACAAGAATGGCATCCCCTGCGCCCAGCGCCCCCAAATCTGTACCCTGACCGACTCCGACCTGCTGGACTAATTCCCCGCCTGCTTGTGAATCGGAGAGAATCGCCCGTCCGCCAACCGATTTCAAGAGCGCGTGGAAATTGTAAAGATCCTCGTTTGAAACCCGCCCACTGGCGAGGCCCACAACATCTTCACCCGCCGCTTTCAACCCCTCTGCGGCGCGTTCAAGCGCCTTTTTCCAGCTCGTTTTTACAAGTTTCCCGTCTATTCGAACAAGTGGTTTGGTTAACCGTTCAGCACTGGTCGCGAAGTGGTGTACAAAGCGCCCCTTATCGCAAATCCAGATCTCGTTAACCCGTTCATTCTGGCGCGGCATCACACGCTTAATCATTTGCCGGCCGTTCGCGCCCGCCTCCCGGCGAGTGTTTAACATCAGATTACATCCTACCGGGCAATGCGTGCAGACCGAAGCGGTGGCATCCATTTCCCAGGATCGTGCGCCAAAGCGAAAATCTACAGTCGTTAGCGCACCGACCGGGCAAATATCCGTTGTGTTCCCCGAAAAATAGGAGTCAAAACCAGGGTCGGAGAACGTGACGATCTCCATGTTGCGGCCTCGCTCAGTGAAGGCCAAAACCGGATCGCCGGCAATTTCCTCCTGATAGCGTATACAGCGCGCGCACTGGACGCAGCGTTCCCTATCGAGAACTATCAAATCACCAAGCGGAACATGCTTGTCCAGGTGCTTTTTATCATCAAGGATGAAGCGACTCTCTCCGGAGCCATGCCCCATCGACAAATCTTGCAGGGAACACTCTCCACCCTTATCACAAACCGGACAATCTAGTGGATGGGAAGTTAGCAAAAATTCAAGGACTTGCTTACGACCTTCGATTGCCTTATCGCTTGAGACCTTTACAACCATCCCCTCGCTTACAGGCATCGTGCAGGAGGTCTCCAGCTTCGGCCTGAATTCAATCTGGGGTTGTCCGCTTTTATCCAATATATTCTCGCCGGTGCTGCGATCGCGCTTCGGGGTTCCAATTTCAACCAAGCACATCCGGCACATGCCGACTGACTCGATCTTTGGGTGATGGCAAAAGACCGGGATTTCAATCCCTGCTTGCTTTGCAGCATTGACAACCAGCGTGCCCTTGGGGACACGAACGTCAATATCGTCTATCTTCAGCCGTACCAACTCTTCGCTCATTTCCCATCCCCGGTGAGGGCTTCGAAATCGCTTCTAAAATGCTCAATTCCGGCAACAACCGGTGTGATTGAAAACTCGCCCAACGCACAGAAACATTTCCCCTGGATTCCAAGAGCAACTCGATTTAATAGATCGATGTCCGCGGGAGCTGCGTTGCCGTTCTGAAAACGATTCAGTATGTGATACATCCAATATGTGCCCTCACGACAGGGGGCGCATTTCCCACACGATTCGTGCTTAAAGAAGCTTGTGGTCTTATAGGCCATCCAAGCAATGTCGACAGTCTCGTCAAGCACGATGATCGAGGCCGAGCCAAGCTGCGATCCCACCTTCGGCACGGATTCATAATCCATCGGCGTGTCCAGGACTTCGTCCGTTGCTGGTAATAGTGGCGCCGATGCGCCTGCTGGCAGAATCCCTTTGATCGCTTTGCCGTCGCGAATCCCACCGCCGTGCTCGAAAATGAGTTCACGGAAAGTAGTCCCGAATGGAAGCTCATAATTGCCCGGACGTTCCACGTGACCCGAAAGGGAAAAGATTTTAGGTCCGGTGCTCTTCTCCGTACCGATTGAGCGGTACCAATCCACACCTTTATTGATAATAGGGGGCAGGTTAGTTAGAGTCTCAACGTTGTTTATAACCGTGGGTTTTGCAAAGAGTCCCTCAGCCGCAGGGAATGGCGGGCGCAGCCGTGGATGCCCGATATCCCCTTCCATGGACGACAGCAGCGCGGTCTCTTCTCCACAGATGTAAGCGCCGGCGCCGAGATAGACATAGATTCTCAGGCTGTAGTCCGTATCGAAAAGGCCTTCGCCCAGAAGTCCGCGTTTAGTAAGAGCTTCAATCTTGCCTTCAAGTTCATGCGCCAGGTCCCAAAATTCTCCGCGGCAGTAGATGTAAGCAGTATTGGCTTGCGCGGCGTATGAGCAAATGGCGACGCCCTCGAGAAACTGGTAGGGGTTGCTTTCCATAATCTCGCGGTCTTTAAACGTCCCGGGTTCTGACTCATCCGCATTGGCAACGACATAGCGAGGGAAAACACCGGGGGTGAGGAAACTCCACTTGACACCCGCCGGGAAACCAGCGCCGCCGCGGCCGCGCAAATTCGCTGCTTTTACAGTTTCAATCACTTGTTCAGGGGTTTGGTTTTTAACGACGTCTTCTAACGCTTTAAATCCATCGTGCTTCAGATATACATCGAGATCCGCGATATCGGGGATGTCCCGATGCCGTAACAAGATATGATCAGGCATCGTCACCTCTTCGTCGAAGCTCCTCGATCAATTCCATGGCCGATTCGATATCCTGGTTTTCAAAGTAATGGATTCCATCCGGCGCTTGAAGTTGAAACATCGGCGCTTTATCACAACCGGCCAGGCACTTGACTTCTTCGACCGTGATCAGACCATCTTCGGTCGTCTCGCCCATTTTAATCCGCAGGTTATCGCATAACTCCTCGGCGAATTCCTCCGCGCCGCGCAATGCGCAAGGCAGATCCGTACAAACCTGAATGCGATATTTCCCGCCGGGCTTGGCGTGGAGCAGTGAATAGAAGCCAACCAAGCCTCCGACCTGTGTTGGATCGACATCCAAGATGCCGGCGACTTCTCGAATCGCTTCCTTTGAAACATGGCCGTATTCTCGCTGCGCAAGGTAGAGCAGCGGCAGCGCTGCTGCGCGTTTCCGCTCCGGTGGGAATTTATCGAGAATTCGATCGATCTCTTTAGGATACTTGTTTACCAGCAAGGCATGAGCTCCTGAGTTGCAATAGCTTCACTCATGATAACAATCCAATCGAGCTATTGTGTATCTTCAGACGTGCAAGATAGTTGAGCCTTTCGTTTACATCCACCCTCTAGCGGTCTGAATCTCCTAACACCGGGTCGAGACTGCTGATGATGGCAACGACATCGGCAACAAGGTGATCCTTACATAAGATTGGCAGCGTCTGCAGGGTCGCGAAACTCGGCGTTCGGAAATGGACTCGGTAGGGCTTCGGTCCCCCGTCACCTTCCAGGTAGCACCCCAACTCGCCGCGCGCAGATTCTATGGCGACGAAAACAGATCCTTTGGGTGCGCAAAAGCCCTCCGTCCAAAGTTTGAAATGATGGATAACAGCTTCCATACTGTGGCTTAATTCGGACCGAGGTGGAGGCACGAACTTGCGATTGTCACTGCGAACAGGTCCACCGGGAAGAGTATCCAGAGCTTGTTCGACAATCCGCAGCGACTGGCGCATCTCGCCGATGCGGACGGTATAACGGTCGTATGTATCACCATTTACCCCGACAGGGATTTCAAAATCATAGCGCTCATATCCGCTGTAGGGGTTCGATTTTCTCAAATCCCACGCTAATCCAGTCGCTCGTAATGGAGGCCCTGTCAGCCCCCACTTAAGCGCCTCTTCGCTGGAGATGGCGCCGATTCCCTTCGTCCGATGGGTATAAATCGGATTCTTGGTGAGAAGATCTTCATACATCTTGATCCGCTTCGGGAAGTATTCAATGAAAGAACGCACCGCCTCTTCAAACCCATCGGGGACGTCCCGCCAGAGACCACCAGGTCTGAAGTAGGAGGTCATCATCCTCGCTCCCGAACACATCTCGAAAATATCCAGGATGACCTCACGTTCGCGGAAGCAGTACAGGAATATAGACATCGCGCCCGTATCGAGGCCATGTGTCGCCAGGAAAACGAGGTGTGAGGCGATGCGCTGCAGTTCGACGAGCATGACCCGGATGGCCATCGCCCGTTCGGGGACATCCAGATCGACCAACTTCTCAATTGCCAGGCAGTAGCACAGGTTATTACCCAGGTTATTCAGGTAATCCATGCGATCGGTCATCACCAGAACCTTTTCATAGGCTTTGGCTTCCATGTTCTTTTCAATCCCCGTATGCAGAAAGCCGATATCAGGGACACAGGTGACGACACGCTCACCATCGAGCTCCAGTAGGAGCCGCAATACCCCATGGGTGCTGGGGTGCTGGGGTCCCATGTTCAGCAGCATGGTTTCGCCTTCTAACGCCCGGTCTGAGACCAGGTGCCGAAGTTCGTCTACTGTGATCTCTACGTTCTGTTCCGACATTCCTACGATCCTCGTATGGAGGGCTCCCGGCTATTCTTTCACATACGGTTTGCGTTTATCAATCTCGTCGAAATTAAAGGTGAACTGGACTTCCTCGTAACCGAGTGGATAATCTTTGCGTAGAGGATGCCCCTCCCAATCGTAGGGCATGATGATGCGCCGTTGATCGGAATGATCCTTGAACGTTACGCCGAACATATCAAAAACTTCGCGCTCATGCCAATTTGCATTCGGGTAGATGTTTTCTATGGTTGAAACTTCGGGTGATTCACTGCTTAGTGGAACACGAAGACCGATGAATTCTTTATTCACCAAACTGTACAGTTGATAGACAATCTTAAAGCGAGGTTCGGAAGGCCAGTAATCCACGGCCGTTAGCGCGGCGAGAAAGTTGAAATCCAGCTCCGGGTCATCGCGCAGCATCTGGCAAGCATTTACGATAACTTCGCGATCCAGAGTCGCTGAAATCTGTCCCCGGAATTCCTCAACACTCAGGACGCTTTCGCCAAGCTCCCGCTGCAATTTCGCTACGGCTTTTTCGATGACAGTCATCCGTAAAATTCCTCAGTAGGATAGGCACCGGTTCGGACAGGCATGTAGAACGAATGGTCCAGCAGAGCGGTCCTTCCATCGGTATACAACGATCAGGCCCAATCCTTAACCTTCTGGTTCTCAACCTTATCGTAAAGAGTCAGGATGCCGTGAATCAACGCTTCCGGGCGAGGCGGGCATCCGGCGACATAAACATCAACCGGGACAATCTCATCCACGCCAGGGACGATAGCGTAATTATTAAAAATGCCCCCGCACGAGCTGCAATCGCCCATAGCTATGACATACTTCGGTTCCGGCATTTGATCGTAGATCCGGCGAAGAACCGGAGCCATCTTCCGCGTAAGCCGACCCGCAACAATCATCAAATCGCTCTGCCGCGGGCTGGCGCGCATTAATTCCATCCCGAAGCGGCTCATATCATAATCCGAGGATTGTGCAACCATCATCTCGATCGCACAGCAGGCTAAGCCGAACAAAACCGGCCACATCGCCCTTACCCGGCTCCAGTTCACCACTTTCTCGAGCGTTGTCGTAACAAACCCTAAATTACCTAGCTTGGTCTCTATTCCCATTCCAACGCTCCCGTCTTCCAAGCGTAGATCAAACCAGCCAATAGTACCAACATGAAGACAGCCATCTCGATCAAACCAACCATCTTGATTTCACGGAGCACCACTGCCCATGGCAGAAGGAACACAATTTCAATGTCGAAGAGAATGAAAAGGACCGCAATCAGGTAGAAATGGACCGAGACGCGTCGCCGGCCTGGGCCGTAGGGTCGCATTCCTGATTCGTAGGGTTCTGCTTTTATCGGGTTTGGTCGTCGTGGTCCGAAGAGATGGCCGAGGATGACAACTAGAAAAGCCAGGCCGGTCGCCAGGATGATTAGAACAGCGATGGGGAGATATTCACCAGGCATCCAGCCCTCAAGGGAAACGAATTTGTGATCGACTCGAGAACATCCAAGACGACACAACATGCACATTTTATCACAAGGGCATAAGCGGAACAAATCAGAGGGGGTATCGGAGGAAATCTGACATCAAACTTTGTGACAAATTACACAATCTGTCTCTTTCACCCCACTTACCCATCAACGCTCTACGCCCGGGGGTAAACCACCGGGCTCAGTGCTCGAGGGTGCTGACGCACCCTCGATGTCAGCCTGAAGGGGTTAGGCAATGAGCCCGGCCATTCATGGTCGGGTCAACTCCGGAGCATTGCGGCTTTTAGACAGCCCCGGTAAAAAAATAATACGCCATCCAGTAAAAAGCTTTAAGAGAGATAATCTCGCAGGTGGCGGCTGCGCGTTGGGTGCCGCAGCTTGCGCAATGCCTTAGCCTCGATCTGCCGTATCCGTTCGCGCGTGACATGGAAATATCTTCCAACTTCCTCTAATGTGTAATCCTTGCCATCTCTCAGCCCAAAGCGCATCTCGAGCACCTCGCGTTCACGTTCGGTAAGGACCAATAACGCGCTCCGCACCTGCTCTTTTAATAATGTCTTCGCTGCCGCATCTACCGGCTCGGGCATTGTCTCATCTTCGATAAAGTCACCGAGTTGGCTGGTTTCTTCTGCTCCCACCGGGGTTTCCAGCGACATCGGCTCCTGGGCGATACGGATAATCCGCCGGACTTTGGCGGCAGCCCTCTTCCACTTGCGCTCGAGGGCAGGATCCATTAGTTCGCCTTCCTTTAGAGATGCATTGATCAGGTTCACCTCTTCAGGCTCCAAGAGATCCATCCTCAGCGCTAGCTCCTCCGAACTTGGGTCCCGGCCAAGTTCCTGGGTCATCTTGCGTTGAATACGAACCAGCCTGTTGATGGTCTCAACCATATGCACCGGAATGCGAATCGTACGAGCTTGGTCCGCGATCGCTCTGCTAATTGCCTGCCGGATCCACCACGTAGCGTACGTGCTAAATTTATAACCCTTAGCCGGATCGAACTTCTCAACAGCTCGAAGTAGACCAATATTGCCTTCCTGAATGAGATCCAGGAAAGCAATCCCGCGTCCCATATAACGCTTCGCCACACTCACAACCAAGCGGAGGTTGGCGCGTGTGAGCGCGGCCTGCGCTTCTTCTGCCAGGCTCTTTATTTGCCTCACGTCCTCTTGCAAATCATCCGTATCGGGAAGCCAATTTTTAAAAGTGCGCTTGATGGGTAGATTTTTTCCCTGTCTAAATCGTTCAGCCATTCGGGATTGGCTATCAGGCGGGAATACGTAGAAAGCTAAGAATATAGTTAATGCGTTGAGCGCCACCAGTTCCCAGGCTGGATCCGTTCCCCACATATCAGTACTCAGCCATGCACGGATGTACGAAACAGAATCTTTTGCCCATGTCTGGCGTAATTGACGCGCCTCCTCAAGGATGAGATGGAGATCTGGCTGCGCTTGCTTCATCCGATGCGCATCTTCCTTGACACGTTTCCACGCTGTCCTCATATCGTCGTAGAGAGTTAAGTAGACGGCGATCAATTCCTCGTCTTTTTTCCCTCGCGATGCCCGCCCGGACTTTAATATCTCTAGCTGCTTCACGGCATTCATCCGCACCGCGAGCCATAATTCCTGGTCTGTGTTCAGCAGGTCTACACGACCAATTTCCTTCAGGTATAGCCTTACAGGGTCATCGCTGAGTTCCAGAGTAATTGATATTCGTTCAAGCGCCTGCTCTTCCTCCGCATTCTCTACTTCCTTTGCTTTCTCTTCCTTCAAATCAGGTTCGATTGCAACTGCCTCCCCATTAACGGCGTCAACAAGGTCCTTTACGTCCTCTTGAAGAACCTTATCAGGTACACCTGGGGATGGAAGCACTTCTTCCTGCTTCACTTTCTTCTTTTTCTTCACTCAGCAAAACCTCTAAAGTACGGCTGCAGTTGAAATCGGTCCGCCATGACGTGAAAGCACGCCATCTAAACGCCTCTCAATATCTGCCAAGCGCTGGACCTCCCGGGTAAGCTGCCAAATTCCCTCCCGTTTATCCGCTCCATCTGAAGGCGTCTGCTCCTGCAAAGCCTCGAGCTGGAACCGTATATGCGTGAGCTCTGATTCAAGCCACCGCTTGCGTAAACGAAAGAAATTGGCAATTACTTCATCTATAACCTTCTGTTGTAGGATATCTATATTACCAAACTCATCCATCAATGTCTCCGCGATGGAATGCAGTGGAGTCTCGAGATTATTCTGCCAATATAGAACCGGCTCTTCTTCATGCTGGCCGAGTGCAGCGCGAATGACTTTAAAGATCATCTTGTACTCGGTGCTTGAAAAATCCTTATTGGATGAACGTTCGATCTCCAACGCCTGGAATTCCCGGTCTACACGATAAAGAAGTTCGGGGTGATCTAACAGGACAGCCAGGCAGAAGCTTTCCACCGCACCTGAAGGAGAGCTTACAGTGGGTTTTTCCTCTACTTCACTCACAACTTGAGGTGCACGCCGGCCGCGTCGGGGTTTCGTTCTTCGCCATTGGAGCAACGCACGTTCGTCCACCTTTAATCGTCGAGCGAGGTTTTGGCGATACACTTCCCGCTCGACGGGATCAGCAACATCTTCGATCAATGGCAGCACTTGGCGGGCGATCTCCGCTTTCGCTTTGGGATCTTCAATATCACGCGCTGCAGTCGCAACATCGAGTACATAATTCACAATCGTCTGCGCACCTTCGAGCAATCCCGTCCAGGCTTCTGGATTGTCTAGTACGACCTCATCTGGATCCAAACCCTCTGGCAGGGTGACAATCCGCAGGTCCGCGTCCAGACGACCTTCGTGACGGACCAACCCCCGAGCATTAAAAACCGGATCGGCTTCCCGATCGAGCGTCTCACGAGCGAGATCCAGACCGCGTAAAGTCGCTTGGCTTCCAGCCGTATCAGCATCCAACGCAAGGACCATCCGCCGACTGTAACGCTTCAATAAGCGAAGTTGGCTCTCTGTGAGCGCCGTGCCCATCGGGGACACAGCGTTCTTAAAACCGGCTTGATGCAATCCAATGACATCCATGTAGCCCTCAACGATGACCGCCTGATCCAGCTTCCGGATTTCCTGTCTGGATTTGTCCAAGCCATACAGAAGCCGGCCCTTATCGAAGATCGAGGTTTGCGGTGAGTTCAGATACTTGGGAACAGCTTCGGGATCGAGCACTCGCGCACCAAAACCCGCCATGCGGCCGCGCACATCACGTATCGGGAACATGACTCGATTTCTAAAGCGGTCGAAAAGACCACCCGACTCACGCTCAGAAACTACTCCGGCATCCACCAAGTCTCGTTCTTGGAAACCCCGTTCGATAAGATGCTTCATTGTCGCGTCCCACGAATCGGGTGCATATCCAACCTCAAACGTCTCCAGTGTTGCATCACTCATGCCACGATCACGAAGATAGGCGTGGGCGGGTTCTCCTGCGGTTGTCGAAAACAATTGGTGACGAAAAAAGGTGACCGTTGCGTCGAGCAGTTCATGCAGTCTCTGGCGACTTTCTCCCTCTGCTTCTTGCTCCGGTGTATGGGGCACTAGCTCTACGCCGGCACGTTCGGCGAGATGGGCCAGGGTCTCTGAGAAGTCCCAGCCCTCTTTTTTCATCACAAAACTGAATATATCGCCGCCCTCGTTGCATGCGCCGAAACACCGCCATGTCCCACTATCCGGAAAGACGGCAAACGCGGGAGTCCGTTTATTGGGATGAAAGGGGCAAAAGCCCGTGTAATTCTTCCCGGACTTCCGGAGCTTTACCGATTCGCCGACCAGGTCGACGATATCGATGCGATCTTTGACTTCGTCGATAACGCCCATCAGCCTCGAGTTCCCATTGCATCTAATGAGGACATTTCAATTGACTTCACCCATACTGAACGTGAATGACTTCTTGGATGTTCCGACTTGCAAGAACTGCCTCTTTTCAATAACGCGGGAATGATTGAATTACTAGATAGATGAGATGGATATCCCCTCCGCTGCGAAATGCATCCATTAAATCCGTGTGGAAGATAGCCCATTCGTTGAGAGACAGCGCCAACGCCCGTGACAGACGATTATAGCCGCGTCATATGTAGTGAGCAATGTATTATCCCCAACCCCGGCCTGAAGCATCCAGGGGATCAGTCAACCTAGGATCTAGATTATCAGAGAAGAAACCTTTGAATAGATGACCTCATCTTCCAAAACTTTTACCGGGGTCGTGTTCCGTAGGTTCATATGTTCTCGTCTCAAACCCTTTGAAACCGATGGATTGAGGTCCGTTTGCCTGCTTCAGACAAAATCCGCTAAAAGCCTTCCAATCTGGAGAGATCCAGAACATTATGTGCCAACTTCACAACGCGTTGGATCGTGCCCAACCGATTACGACGAAGCTCTGGCGCTTCGGCCATGACGAGAACATCATCAAAGTAACGCGTTATGACCGGGACAAGCGGTTGAAACATCGTGAAGAAATCGTCGATTGATCCCTTTTTTCGTTCAACACCTTCAGCGCCGAGAACCGCCGCGAAGAGTTCCTTTTCCGCATCCTCTTCAAGCATTTCTGGGCGGACGATGAACGTTTCTTCTTCGCCGCGAGTTATGCGGGCACAACGGGCATAAGCTTGCAACATCTCAGGCCAATCCTCTCGCTCCCGCCAGGTCTTCAGCTCTTCCACCGCACTTGCCGCATGGGTGGGGTTGTAGCTCTGTTCTGCCAGGACGGCCTCGACCGAATCGTGCGGCATCCCCTCAGCGAGCAGATGGGCGTGTAAACGAGCGGATATGAATTCAAGGCATTCCTGGACGACTTCTGCCTGCGCTGGGATGGGCAAGTGTTCCTTAGCGGCGTCGATTGCAGAACGCAGATCCATGGAGATGTAACGCACAATCAATACCTGGACTAGACCAATTGCAGTACGACGCAGAGCAAATGGATCCCGCGCTCCCGTTGGTTTGTATCCGGCTACGATTAGTCCGATGAGTGTATCGAGGCGGTCCGCCAACCCGACAACGACTCCTGCCTCCGTCTCCGGAAGGCGGTCCTTAGCGAAGCGGGGGAGGTAATGTTCCAGAATCGCGTCGGCGACTCCCTCGGGCTCGCCGCTTTCGAGGGCATACACCCGTCCAATCTCGCCCTGAAGGGCCGTCATCTCAATAACCATCTTCGTAGCAAGATCCGCTTTGCAGAGATGCGCCGCTCGCTGAGCGACATTGATCGCCTTTTTATCAAGCCCCAGCATCTCGCCAATCGTAGCCGTCAGCTTTTCGATGCGCAAGACTTTATCCAGCATCGATCCCAGGCTCGATTCGAAGGTCAGGGCACTCAGTTTTGGCAAATAGGATTCTAGCGGAAGCGTGAGATCTTTCTTCACGAAGTACGCTGCATCGGCGAAACGAGCGCGGATGACATTCTCGTTCCCTTTAGTTACGGTATTCAGGTGCGCCTCACCACCGTTGCGCACACTGATAAAGTAGGGTAGCAATGCGCCCTTCTTCTCAATTGGAAAATATCGCTGATGCTTCTTCATTACGGAGATGAGCACTTCTCGCGGCAGCTCCAGGAATTCTTTATCAAATTCGCCGCGGAATGCGGTCGGCATTTCAACGAGATTCGTCACCTCATCCAAGAGCTTGGGGGCGTCGACGATTTCGCCACCCACTTCTTGTGCCAGGCGTGTTATCTCCTCCTGGATACGGCGCTTGCGCTCACCCACATCCAGCAGAATTCCGCCGTCATTCATGACCCGCAAGTAATCCGCAGCATCTTGAATCGTTGTACTACCTGTCCCTTGGAAGCGCAGCAGACGTGTCGTTCTGCCTGATGACAGATCCGCGTACTCACAAGGCACAACATGTTCACCATGCAGCGCCAGCAACCAGCGGATGGGTCTGGAGAACACCACCTGGGTTTGATTCCAACGCATGGACTTCTCAAATCGAATACCAGCGATAAGATCAGGGATCTTCTCACCGAGAACATGATCGGCGGGTTCACCCGTTTGTTGCACCTCGGCGACAACATAGACGCCCCCATCAATTTCCTCTCGCTTAAGTGCATCCAGACTGACCCCCTTGCTACGCGCGAAGCCCTGCGCGGCTTTCGTCGGCTTCCCCTCAGCATCAAACGCCCGATCAACAGGTGGGCCTTTCTCGAGTGTGGTTCGCTCCTCCTGAGCCGGTGCCAGACCCTCAACATAGAGCACCAGCCGGCGTGGCGTCCCAAGTATCTTGAGATTCTGATACTGCAAACGGCTTTCTTCGAGCATCTTCCGGGCACCCTGTTCTAGCTGAGAAAGGGCTGATGTCAGATCGTTTGCCGGGAGCTCCTCGGTGCCGATCTCGAGAAGGAATGGTGCGGGCTCAGACGGCGCTGTGCCTGGTTCGACTGAGGGAGTTTCAGGAAGCGCAACCTGCCAACGAGATCGCCATGGGAAACCGGCACTCTCCCGCTCTTCGAGGTAGCGATCCGTCACGCGTCGAGCGAGCTCGCGCATACGTCCGAAGAGCGCTGCGCGCTCGGTCACACCGACCGCCCCGCGCCCGTCCAGCAGATTAAATGTATGTGAACACTTCAAGATGTAATCATGGGCGGGGAAAACCAAACCCGCATCAATGCATGCGTTCGCCTCCGCTTCGAACTCATCGTACATCGTTCGTAACCGCTCAATGTCGGCAACCTCATAATTGTAGCGGCTGTACTCACGCTCAGGTTGAAGGAGGATATCGCCATACGTCAGATGCTCATTCCACTGTATGTCAACGAAACTCTCAATCGAGAGTAGCGCCAACACGATCCTTTCAAGACCATAGGTGATCTCCACCGAGACCGGGTCGAGAGTCTTCCCTCCAGCTTGCTGGAAGTACGTATATTGAGTGATTTCCTGTCCGTCCATCCAGACTTCCCAGCCCAGCCCCCAAGCGCCTAGCGCTGGCTGCTCCCAATTGTCTTCGACAAAACGGATATCGTGTCTGGCTGGGTCGATGCCCAAAGCGATGAGTGAGTCAAGGTATAGCTCTTGGGGATTCCCGGGATCCGGTTTTAGAATGACCTGGAATTGATAGTAGTGCCCCCACCGATTTGGATTTTCTCCATAGCGACTGTCTGTGGGGCGAATCGATGGTTCTACGTATGCCACCCACCAATCCTCAGGCCCGAGGACTCGCAAAAAAGTTGCGGGGTTCATTGTGCCGGCGCCAACCTCGGTATGGTAAGGCTGCCAAATAATGCATCCTTGGCCGGCCCAGAATTCCTGCAGCTTTAAAATTACTTCCTGCAGCGTTGTTTTGGATTGATTGGTCAAGATACTTTCCTCTCCTACGCGATCGTGTCCTCTTCCAGGGTTGCGTTGTGATTCTGGTTAATTCTGCGCAGAAAACGCGGTGAATTCATCTTGTGTTCTGTGAGAAAACTAAAAAAGCCTTCCATCAAGTGATCCAGTTCTTGATGAACCTGTATTTGAATCCGGGCCGTTGAGGCGATCGAAAAAGGGTTCCGTTGATAATGACGCATAACCTTCAAAGCTGCCAGCGTGATTGGGCGAACTCCCCTCTGCTCCCGACCGCAGTTCGGGCAGAGAACACCTCCATCGAGATAGGAGAAGAATTGCGCCTCGGGTCTGGTCTCCAATTGGCATTGACCACAGCGAAACAACTCGGGACGATATCCAGCCAATTCCAGAAGCCGGAGTTCAAAGTAACGGGTGACTTTGGGCGGTGGATCACCCGAGTTTAGCCGCTCGAGCGTCTCAACAAGGAGATGGTAGAGTTCGCGGTTGACCTCCCCTTGCACTGCAAAATGCTTGACCAATTCCAGAATGTAGGAAGCCTGGCCAATTAGCTGAAGGTCCTTGCTCAAGTGCGGGTAGGTTTCTATCGCCTCGACCTGCGTGATGATATCTAACTCACGCCCGCGGGCCGCGAGCAGCTGAACACGGGTAAAAAGCTCAAGATGACCGGCTTTGCGCGATCCAGGTCGACGAACACCCTTCGCGATTTGCTTTAATTTCCCAAACTCTCGGGTGAAGACGGTTAACAAGCGATCCGCCTCGCCAAAATCTATGCGGCTCAGCACGACCCCTTCCGCCCGGTAGAGTCGCTCTCGCTCTGGCATAGTTCGATTATACCAGCGCCACCCCCCTCAGCGCTTGCCTACAAGACCCATCGGCGCAGGATTTAGCGGGTAAAATGTACGTTTAACGATAGAAAAAGGAATCGATAGACCGTCTTGATTTCTCATCTCAGCCTTGAGATAGGTAACTACCTAGATATGTCATACTGAGCGACCATAGGAAGCGAAGATTCTCGACTTTAGCTAAAAAATCGCAGCAGTTGGGGGAGATTCTTCGTCGCAAAGTTTATTCTGAGTCCTTGCACTGACCGGGACAGGGTGGATTCCTTATTACTGAGTGTCATTTCGAGTGAGCCACGTATCGGCGAAGGAATGACGAAAAATAGAAGCCTGTCATGCGGAAACTGAGTAGTTTATGGAGATAGTTTATATAAGAATGGAGTGGTTCATGGATGCTTGGCATAAAGTACGCATTTCACACTTGGGTCGAATCCTGCTCCTTTGTGGCATAATTACCTCATGTACAAGTAGGATCGAGACGCCAATCTTGTTAGAAGGCGATCCCCCAGTCATCCCCGTCCCAGAGCATATGGAAGAAAACACCCCAACCCCCTCCGACCTTGATCTCCATGAAGCGAACGTGCTCGACGTCCGCTTTGAAAAGCTAGATGAATCCCGATACCGGTTTGACGTCACGCTTCTCCATGATGACGACGGTGAGTCACCTTCCTTTGCAGACAGCTGGCAGGTCGAAGATCTCGATGGAACAGTTCTCGGAAAACGAATCCTCGCACATAGTCATGGCACAACGCCCTTCACTCGTTCAGCGACTATTCTGATTCCAGAGGGCATTGACCTTGTTATCGTACGAGGTCATGACATGGAGCATGGCTTCGGCGGCCAAGCAGCGCTCGTCAATATGACAACCGGCGAAATCCATTTCTTCGACGAAGATAACAGAACCATCCCCTGACCCCAGAAATACCATCACGTTATCCTTTCGTTGAATAAACCCAAGGAAAACCTGGTCTGAACCTATCGTCATACAAATAATCCGCGGGTGCATCTAGAATGCACCCGCGGTTCTTTCAACATCAACCCGGCAGTTGTAATATTTATGAATCTCCTGGCAAGAAAACCCCATCCCTCGGGGTGGGGATGAATTGCCCTTTGTGTCGCTCTTTAGTACAATATGCATATACGATTGGGCGCTAAACGGTAGAAGCAGAATAGGCTCAGCGTTTGCCCAAAGCGGCTCTTTAACAATTTCAAATATGTGGTTGGGTTGAATAGGCCAACCCGTAAAATTTGAACCGTATATCAGAGAAAACCTCTCTATTTGCATATGGAATGATATGCATAGGTGCAAGCCCCTAGAAGCCCCGTCGCTTGCGGCGGGGAGCATTCACTACGTCGGCAGATCCTGTGGTCTGAAGGCTTCCGGCAGCAAATCGCCCACCGTTGTCTCAAGCATGACCATGCCCTCCCCATTCACGACGAAAACCTCTGTGTGGAGCCCAAACTCGGAAAGCACCTGGCGGCACGCTCCACAGGGAGATCCGCCGTTTTCCGTCGCCACAACGATGGCTCTGAATTTCTTATGACCACGAGAAACCGACTTGAATACGGCATTTCGTTCAGCGCACATACTCAGGGGATAGGATGCATTCTCGACATTTACCCCATGGAAGATATCCCCCGCCTCCGTGAGCAGCGCAGCGCCCACCGTATAATTTGAATATGGCGCATAGGCGTATTGTCGAGCTTCCAAGGCCCTTTGGATCAATTCATCTTTTTTTTCTTGCTTGATTTTCATTTTCTTCCGGCTCCGTTTCGCCACTTTTATGTACACTTGCTCGGATTTTCCGGATCCGTCGCCCGACGACCTCCTCAACGACAAGATGGAGCCCCCCGACGTCCACAGTTTCTCCCACAACAGGCACCTTGCCCAACTCACTATAGATCAAACCGCCAAGCGTTTCGCTGGTTTCTTTGGGCACACGTACGCCGGTGATTTGATTCACATCATCGATGTCAATCCCCCCGCTGAAAGTAAAAACCCCTTCACCTACCTGCTCATATGCAAGTTCTTCTGCAAAATCATATTCATCAAGGATTTCACCGACGATCTCCTCAACGACATCCTCGATTGTGACAAGCCCCGCTGTGCCTCCGTATTCATCGACGACTACCGCCATATGCATACGCTTCGCTTGCATTTCTGCCAGCAGATCATCGAGCACCTTCGCTTCGGGGACGAAATAGGGTTCACGCAGGAGATCAGATATATTTTTATCCAGCTCTCCCAATTGCCAGGAAGCGAGCAAATCCTTTATATATATCAATCCGATGACATTATCAATCGAGCCACTGAAAACCGGGGCGCGCGAATGGCCGGTGCTCAGAAATATCTCGGTAGCCTCCCTCAGGCTTGTGTTTTCCTCAAAGGCGATGATGTCAATGCGCGGGATCATGACTTCGCGGGCGAGGGTGTTATCAAGCTGGAAGATGGAGTAAATCATCGCTTTCTCATCTTCCTCTATCACACCTTCCTCTTCACCGGCATCGACCATCGTCATGATCTCTTCTTCGGTAACCAAAGTAAAAAGTCTGTCTCCACCACGGTTAGAGGACCAACGCCCCAGGTGGAAGAGCAGCCAGCCTATGGGCGCGGACAGAAAAACTGTTCCGGCGGCAATAGGCGCTAGACGTAGCGCCCACCGTTCCGGTTTACGCAGAACAATGCCCTCCAAAAAGAATTCGAACAACCCCAATAAGAGCCCGGCGCCCGCGAGAATACCGGCGACAATGGCAATTCCAGAAACGCCACTCTCGAACTGCAATGGCAGGAAGGTGATCAGGGCCACGCCGATCACGAGAATGCGGGAAAAAGCAAGCGCGATACGCATAGCTAGGATCAAGCGGTGTGCATCAGCGAGAACCCGAACAGCTAATCCCGCACGCGGCAAATCTTCCTCTTCGTAAGTATTAAGCTGCGAGAGGCGGCTGTTTATGAAGGCGCAACGAGCTGACGCCAAAAGGAGATCCAGGATCAGCGCCGCTGCAAGACCGATAAGACCAAAGCTAATATTAATCATGGTTGTCCAATTTCCTAATCACGCGGGCCGGAACACCCGCGGCCAGACTCCAATCCGGAACATCCTTCGTCACGACAGAACCAGCGCCTGTGCGTGCCCCGCGTCCGATTTTCAGCGGAGCAACGAGCATCGTATCGCTGCCGATGAATACGTCGGCGCCAATCTCGGTATGATTTTTCTTTTCGCCGTCGTAGTTGCAGGTGATCGTGCCCGCTCCGATGTTAGTGTTCTCGCCAATGTGCGCATCACCAATGTAGGAGAAGTGTCCCAGCTTAACCCCAGCCTCAAGCCTACTGTTTTTCACTTCACCGAAATTACCCATGTGTACACCGCGGCATAGGTATGCGCCTTCACGTAGATGAGCGAATGGCCCAATTTCGACTTCTTCTTCTAAAGTCGCTCCCTCAACAACAGAAGCTTCAATTCGCGATCCGTTCCCCACAACTGAGCCGCGGACTATGCTGTTTGGCCCGATACGGCAGTCCTCACCAATGCTTGTGACACCTTCTAAATGAGTATTGGGAAGGATCACGGTGTCCTGCCCGATTTGCACATCAAGGCCGATATACGTCGTTAGCGGATCGATAACTGTCACACCCTCTTCCATCCATCTGCGGTTAATTCGCATCCGCACGGCGCTTTCGGCCTCTGCCAGATGTTCGCGGGTATTTATTCCGATAACCTCATCTGGACTAGTAACGCTGACACTCTCAACCGTTTGACCTTGCTCGACTGCGAGGGCGACCATATCGGTGAGGTAATATTCGCCCTTCGGCGAAAGCGGGAGCTTGGGAAGGTTTTCCCACAACCAATCGGCGTGGAAAACATAGGCGCCGACGTTCAACTCGCGGATCGCTCGTTCCTCTGGCGTCGCATGAAGCTCCTCAATGATCCCTTGTATTTCCCCAGATGCATCTCGCTTTATCCGACCGAAACCGCGCGATTCCTGCACCTCAGCCGTCAGAATCGTGAGCGGACCAGAGTTCTCGCTCTGGCGGGAGATGAGGCGTTCGAAGGTGTCTGATCGGAGCAGCGGCATATCCGCATGCGCAACCAGGATCAAATCGGTCTTTCCCTCTAGGGCCTCTCGCACCTGCATAACCGCATGCCCCGTCCCAAGACGCTCTGTTTGTTCAATGAAGATGCATTTACCATCAGCCTGGCGATGTAGTTCCTCACTCCCAGGACCGACAACCAAGTAGGGTTTCTCCTTCGTCGCTTGGCTGCAAGCTTCGATCGACCAATCAACCATTGGAACGCCGGCAAGTGGATGGAGGACTTTTGGAAGCCGCGATTTCATTCGAGTGCCCAGACCGGCAGCCAAAAGTACAGCCTCACACTTCATAGTTCTCTCCTCTTCGATTTCTGGAGGCGAAGACGACCGTCCAGCTTCGAGCGCTCAGCAGGCGATCAAATAACAATACTTTTGTCAAGTGAGATCTCTCTAGAGGGGGGTCGTCGTCTTCTACTGGGTTCAATTTCCTTCGTCAATCTCTGGCTGGGGCGCCAGGATTCGAACCTGGATCCTCGGATTCAAAGTCCGGTGTGCTGCCGTTACACTACGCCCCACTATTCCCGCCTCGAGGCGGGTGCCACGAATTTTATCACATGCGCCTGTGGAGCCATAATGAAAATACAAGCGGCGCATCTATCGCAAATAGGTAAACCATGGGTATAGATGGTTATATCCCAAAAGTAGTTGTTAACTATCTATTCCGATCAATCTGCATCTTCCGGAAGTATGCCCTTATCGAGTGCCTCCTCGTACGTCAGAATATCTCCATTCGTGTCCTTCGTTTTGGGCGCATCCGATACCGCTTTATCCCAGAATTGTTCTGCATCTTTGGAATCGATTTTTTCCGCCTCTTCAATAATATCCTTCTTCTCGTTTTCCATAATCGCTCTCCCAATCCGAAAGCCGGTCTTCAGGAGTTAATCTAGGATAGACCTTCCGCAGGGGATAATTTCAGAAGGATCTGCGGCGCTTTCATGGTGAGGATTGTAGCAGGAGCATCAGGTGGAAGCAATTGCGCTTGGCGAGCCCCTCAAACCTTCCCAACACGGAAAGGGTCGTACACGAGTTTGCGCCATATTCCTCTCCTAAAGTTAATCAGTGGAATGAGATGCCATCCAAAACAAGCTTTGGGAATAGCAATTTCTGGATTCAGCAAGCATTTCTTGCGAGCTGGAGCAGAGCTTCCGCACTCCTCATACATTCAATTTTGGGTTCTTCTCCAAATCGTGTGGGTGATCTGGTGGATTTACGCTGCAGCCCCCCTCAAGGGGGGCTGCAGCGGACCATTTCAGCGTTCCTCGCACCCCCTTCCGAATGGCTAGTAATGCAATCCATATACGCCCGATTTCCAAAGCCGGGCTCTGCCCAATCTACTCCGGATGGCGTTTCAATGTGAAAAGAGTAGGAGATAACGCTATTTTCACATGTTTGGATTTGCATGGTTGGGTTGACCTGAGAGCTTGATGTTTGATCCAGGGGGTGTGGGAGAGTGGAGTCCCCCACAGTCCCCCTTTGGGGGATTTAGGGGGAAGAAAAGTAAAAGCGAACCATCACCTCTGCAATGGTCGCTCTATACGTCCATACGCGCAAACCTCACAGCGCAGGCTACGCCTGCGACCAGAAGCAGAGCTTCAACACTCCACATAGTTTCAATTCTTCAATCCACTACGAGACTCTTAATGACCACCGAGTAATGAATCAGCCGCGATCGGGGCTCGAGAGCGGTGGTTTATGTCCCGGTGTCGATTCATACAGCCAGCAGCGAACAATGTGTCCAGAACCAGGGGGGCGCAACGAAGGCAAAGTCACCTCGCAAATCTTTAGCCCATACTCGACGCGTGCTTCGCAGCGAGGCGCATACCGGCACCCTACGGGAAGATTTCCCGGATCCGGCGGTGACCCTGGGATAGAGGGGAGC
>DAOUDJ010000107.1:0-6991 GCA_034430795.1 Anaerolineales bacterium
ATAATTCGGCGTCGGGGGCGATGGCATGGATGATGCCTGCACATGCGGTCCCATGTCCCGACAGATCGATAAGGTCTTTATCCTCGACGTAACGCACTTTATTCTGCTCTTCAGCGTCCCATTCAACAACTACGCCTCCCTGCACGCTCTTTTCCAGGGCGGGGTGGTCTTTTTCGATCCCGCTGTCAATGATGGCAACTCTCATGCCCTTCCCGGTGCTGCTTCCCCAACTCCATTCCCTCGTGAGCTCGCCGATAGGTCCCAGGGCTTGAAGTTCGCGAATCGCATCAGACGTGAATTGAGACGACCACGCGGGGCGAAATTCCGTATCGCTCATTAAGATTGGCCTCTCTTCAGTTGGTCCCTATGGCTAGAACGTTGTCATGGAGCAAGACGTGGTTTCGAGTGGAGATATTCTGAAAACGCGCGTAAGATGTCTAAGCAAACGCGGCGCTCCGATTCACCGAATTCACTGATTGAATAAAAATGATTGGCCAGGGCGTACAAATCCTTACGCCGCTCGTCCTCCCCGCTTTTTTCTTCAAGCGCACGGAATAGATCCGATAATTCCGCGGTGGTATCCGCGTTTGATAAATCCTTAATACTTTGAACGAGCGCAGAACTGAGCAATTCAAATTGTTGGGATTGAAAAATGGCGATCGCAGCTTGTTGGGCGAAGATACCGAGAAGTTCCATGTCTTTTAGACCAAATGACGGCTCATCGATCTTGTCTAGAACTTCCATTACTCCGATTACTCGGTCATTGCGGCTTAGCGGCATGGCCAGTATCGACTTGGGCACATAACCGGTGCTCTCAGCGAATTCCAGGTTAAATCGTGGGTCTTGCTGCACATCAGAGATTGCTATCGGTTGACCTGTCATGACCACGTAGCCAGCAATACCCGAATCAAGAGGAATGCGCATGCCGATGACATCTTCATTCCCAACCCCGTAGGCTACTTTAAACTCAATAATCTGTTCTTTTTCATCTACAAGAGCGATCGAGGCAGCTGCGGCACCAAATATGCGCGCGGCTGTGTCCACAATGGATTGGAGTAATTCTTGGTTTGAGGTTGGCATGATGGCGCGGCCACTGGTTTCAATAGCCATCACTAGTTGTCGAAGCTGCTCAGCAATCTTGCTATCCTGTGATGATTTCTCGCTCATGTCCAAGCCAGCCTTTCAAACGCATCTCTTTTAATATGCTTTACGCTAAACCCTAGCTCACAAACTTAACCAACCGATACCCAGAAGAGCCCCCACTCTCCTGGGTATGGTTGTGACTCGCTATGAGTGGTCATCAGGTTATGGTATGACTACCCTGTACTTGTCATCATCGAGAATGACCCTGGGCACCACTTGAGAATCAGGTGTCAGCGCATGGGCAACCACCTCTGGTCCGCCAATGATCATCTCATCAAGTACAACGCGCTCTTCTGCCCCCATGCTCATGCGCATTTCGGTGAGTCTACCGACCACTTTTTCGATCAATTTTTCATTCGTTAGTGCCATTTCCATTCCTCCAATTCTTACGAGGCTTTCACCCCAAGCGAATGGTTATTGAGTTTTGCCTTGTGCGCCTCCTTTTCCCACAACTTCGTTCTTCCTTTTCAACGGCCGCTGATTAATATACTAGAGCTTTTGATGAGAATTGTCTGTCATTAAACTGACAGAGGCGCGAATGATCTTGACAGTGAAGCTTATCCCTCAATTGCGAGGGCCAATCTCTCCAGTGCCTCTCTATTCTTGACTTCAATTCTGACTCTTCCGGTTTCAACCCATCCAACCCGGCGCCATTGGCCAAGTGTTTGAGCGACCGTCTGTCTTGCCAAGCCAACATACTGAGCGAGGTCTTCCTGGGTGACGTTGATCACTCCTTCTTTATCTGCCTGTTTGTCTAATTGCAGAAGCACTTTCGCAATTCGAGCTGAGGAATCGAGAAACGCTAACGCACTCTCTCGTTCACTGCTCACGCGCAAACGCAGAGCTGTTGTCTCCAGAACGCGACGCATTAATTCCGGTTCCGCCTCCAGCCCTTTTAGAAAGATATCGCGAGGGATCGAGATAACCTCGCTGCTCTCTCGCGCAAGCGCCCCGGTCGAGCGTGGTTGGTCAGTAATCAGTGACAACTCACCGAAGCAATCACCCGGGTGCATTTCATTAATGACCAACTCACGTCCCTCAAGCGTGGCAAGAAAGATGGAGATACATCCGGATCGTACAATGTAAACAGTATCTGCTGGATCGGTTTGACTGAAGAGAATTTCACCTTTTTCCAGTGCCCGGATTCGGCTTGAGTTGGTAAAATCAGAAAGTATTCCATCGCTCACACCTTCAAAAACTGGAGCGGAACGGAGGGTTTGCATAGTTTCCGCCATATGGCAGCTCGCTTCTCTTTCTAGATCAACTAATCTTAACGGCGACTAGTGTGACGTCATCGTAGGGGTCTTTTACACCGCGAAACGCATCCATGATTTCCAGGACTTGGATGCATAGTTCCTGTGCGGGTTGGGTCTTTTCTCCTGAAATAGCGGCGAGGAAATTCTCCAAGCCGAACCTCTGATTTTGCTTGTCCAATGCGTTAGGAATACCGTCGGTATACAGGACAAGCAGGCTATCATTCGGTAGATCGAGGGTTTGCTCATCGATTAACGGCTCGTCGAACAGGCCCAGAGGTTGTCCCACCGCTTGACCTACTTTCTCCCACTTGCCATGAGGGTTCATAACGACGGGCAGCTCATGCCCGGCGCGAGCATAGTGGAAGGTGTTTTTCTTGTAGTCTAGGATGCCGTATAGGAGCGTGACGAACATCCCTGCCTCGTTCATATCCAACAGAAGTCGGTTGACTTCCATCAGCACGTCTTTTGGAGAGCCTGTTCTTTGAGCCTCCACACGCAGCAAGGTTGCCGTAAGTGCCATGAAGAGGGCTGCAGGAACCCCATGATCGGTCACGTCACCAACGGCGACACCGAATCTGTCATCGTCGAGGGCTATGAAGTCGAAAAAATCTCCCCCAACTGCGGCCATGGGTACGATGCGGGCGCCGAAGTCAAGCCGGGGGCATTGTGGAAATTCCTGGGGGAGAATGCTCAGCTGGATATCCCGTGCTACTTCCAGTTCCTTCTCGAGCTTTTCCTTCTCAATAATCTCGGCTTGGGCTGCTTTCAAGTCATCATAAGCTTGCTGCAGTTCAACGTTCTTCTGGCGAAGATCGAGGATCGTGAGATGCTCGGATTCCTCCAGGCGCCTGCTGATCGTGCGCATCATTTCGTAGGCAAATCGTGGCTGGCGGTGCAGCAGTGAGTCCAGGTCGGCATGATTCAGTTCAAGGAGCTGCAAGGGGACTTTGGCTCGAACACTGGCAGTGTGTCGACCATCTTCGCTGAAGAGGCTCATCTCCCCGATGAAAGATCCCGGTCCGCGCATGCCTAACAAGCGCTCGTCAGGTGTTCCCAGGGCTTTGACGACTTCAACCTCACCATCGATGAGGATGTAATAGCGAACACCCGGGGTATCCTCTTCCACAAGCAGCGTTCCCTGGGGGACCTCTTTCAGGTTGAGAGTCATGGCGAGACGCTCTATCTCCTCGTCGGGCAGTGAGGAAAACATGGAAACGGAGCGGATGATATCTTGGTCCATAATATTTTTTCTACCAATCCGAAATTGAAACCAGCGACGGCCACAATAAACAGGGAAAAGGATTGCGTACACACTTGTTGGAGGGGCTTTGGTGAAGGATGGTTGGTAACTAAACGTACAGGCTGCGATTGGACCCCCGGCGATGTGCGCTGCGATGTGTGCAAGCCTGCAACTTGACAGCTCTATTATTGCACAAAAACCGCCTTCGGACGAAGGCGGTTTTTGTGGGCATTCACAGCAATATTGAGTGAGAACTGTCCAGTGTCTGAATGAGTTGGAGCGGCTTCCGGATCAACCCCATGGATTGTAACCAGGGCTGTAGTCCTGGCGACCAACCACCAGCAGATCGGAAAAAGAATGTTTTTCTCCTTCGCCCAATTCATATTCTGTAATGTATCCGGACGCATCTTGAGCAATCTTTGGATTATGATCTAGTACTCTCATAACTTCTAGATTCTGTGATCCAACGATCTCTGCAATTTGATCGATTAGTAGCAAATAAGCATTCTCAGCTGCATCGATTGGTACGACAAGTCTGTAAACCCCCTCGGCTGGAGCTGTGATGTCTCCCCGGATGATAACGACATCATCCTGACCGCGATCAATGCCCTTTAGCCCTTTATAGTGCCCTTGCAATGTATCCACATCCTCAGCACTAACGACCAACCAGGCGCGTACTCGCTTCCCTTGCTCTTCCATTGGTTCCTCCGATCTCTTGAATAGGTCACGAAAAAAATCACAAACGCTCATCGGCCTCCTCCCCAAGGACCATCTCCTTGAATTGCATCAAGTAAGGGGCCATTCTTGGCACCTTTAAGTGTGGTTTTACCAAAGTCCGTCCCTGTGCATACCCCAACGGTATTACCGCCACTTCCTCCCGGACCAATAGCTGATCGGCTTCTTTGTACAGCTTAATTCGTTCAGCCGGATCAACAGCGTGAGTCGCCTGATCAACCAGGGAATCAAACTTGCTGTTTCTCCACTGTGGCAGATTATCCCCTTCTGTGCTGTGAAATGGTTTCCGTAACATATCATCCGGATCAGGATAGTCCGCGACATGTCCCATGAGCGACATATGAGAAGGGTCGTGATCCCGCCGTTCTACAAATTCAGTCCATTCTACACTGCGACCCTTAACCTCAATATCCAGATGGTCTCGCCAGGAATTCAGTAGAAATGTGACTACGGGATCGAATATCGACCCACCTGTGAACAGCAATTCCACGCTTGGAAAATCTTCTGGCGATTGATAACCCGCGCCTTGAAGCATTTTCCGAGCTTTTTCAGGGTCGAAAGGAAGGCCTAAATCTTTCGTGTGCCCTGGCAAGCCTGGCGGAATCATTCCACTGATCCCAGGAAGGTAGAGACCCTGTGATGTCTCTTCAGATAGCGCAACTCGATCGACTGCAAATGTAAACGCACGTCTGACACTAACATCGTCGAATGGTGAAACATCGTTACGGAAAATTAAAAAAAATGTGGAATGTTGAGGAGTAAATACAAGATCCTTTCCAAATTTCCGTTGGGCGGTTGCTACAGTCTTGGGATCGGCCGTTATCATACTGATCCCATCAAAATAACTCTCTCTGAAGGCTTGCAGAGCATCGGAAAAATCATGAATGAATGGGCATTCGATAATTCGAATATTGCCTGAGAACACACCCAGGTAATTTGGATTTATCTCCAGACCGAGTTTTTCCCCCGATTCCCATCCGGCCAATTGATAGGGACCATTGACGACCATTTTCTCGGGTGTCATCCAAGAAACATGATCTCCTCCGATAGCCCATTTCGGTTGTGGGTAGGTAATGGGTAAGGTCAAGAGGTAAGGAAAATAAGCCATCGGCGATGTTAATTGGATCTCCAACGTAAGATCATTCAGCGCACGAATTCCAACTTCATCCAAGCCAACTGTTCCGCCCTCAACATACGCACGTGCGTTCTTAATGCCATACAAATGGTTCACAGCTGGCGATTGATCTGCGTGTCTTAGATTCCGTTTCCAAGCAAATTCGAAATCGGCAGCGGTCAAAGGTTTACCATCACTCCAAAACAGACCCTCCCTCAATTGAAAAGTATAGCGTGTCCCATCTTCCGTAACATCCCATCGCACTGCTGCAGCTGGCAGCACATTGTAGTCTGTATCCAAGGTCACCAATCCCTCGAAGAGCTGCCTGGCAATAAATGTGGACATATCATCTGTCATTACCCCGGGATCCAAACTCACTGGTTCCGCAATCGCAAAACGCAGGGTCTTCGAAGGCTCGATCCATTGCTGTCCATCCTTTAATCTAAAAGCAGGTTCCCATAATTCAAATGCTTTCTTGTAGGATTCTCTCGCTTCGTCATGTTGGAAGCTTGCAGTATGCACGAGACCCAATTTCATATGTAAGGGCGCCATACCAACAGAATTATTCATCTTTTCCAGGATTACTAAAGCGCGCTGGTAATACCCAATCGCCTCAGCATGCGCATAGATCATCCGCGCTTGATCCCCAGCTTGGATGAGATACTCTAACGCTCTCTCGGCCTCACCCGCCTCTGTAAAGTGATATGCAAGCTGAGGCGCAATATCTATCGCTCGTTCTCCGTAAATATCCTCGAGAATCGAACCCACTTCTCGATGCAGCTCGGTGCGTTCGAAGTCCCCCAGGCCGTTATACAGATGCTGCTGGAACATTTGATGACGGAACCGGTATTGGTAGAGGCGATGCTTCAATATTTCGAGGATGCCATGCTCCTGCACAAGGCGGTGTATCTTATCCAGCTCCTGGCTTAATTGACGGATAAGCGCTCGTTCTTTCACATCCCGCACCCGGGCGACGATCTGCGCTGTGAAATCCACGCCTTCCACACTCGCCACCGTGAGCGTCTCCCTCAGTTCATCTTCGAGCCTGCCTATACGCTCTTCGATCACGCCTTCGACTCGGGCGGGGAGGACTGACCAATCGAGTTCATTCGTCTCCACCCATGCGCCCTTTGAATCCTGGACGATGTCACCCCGCTCCTGGAGATTCCTCAGTAGTTCCACCGTGAAGAGCGGATGTCCTTCTGTATGCGTGAATAACGCCGCCCGGAAATCGGGGGATAAGCGATTGCGTTCACTATCGATAAAGGCATCGACAAAATGACGGGACTCGTCCGCTCCCGTTTTTCCAAGATCAACTTCTATCTCACCGAACTGGCGTTTGAACTCGGCGAGGATCTTTTCCAAAGGATGCAAGCCATCCCCACGACCCAGGGCGACCTCCTCCGGCCTGTATGCTCCGACGATCAAAATCCGTTCGCCCTCTAATCGTCGTCCTAGATGGAAAAGCAAATTGAGAGAAGCGCCGTCCGCCCACTGCATGTC
>DAOUDJ010000108.1:0-18762 GCA_034430795.1 Anaerolineales bacterium
GAATGAGATCGATCATAAATCGCCTTTGAAGGGCGCTGGTTGGCCCCTACTTCAAGAAAGTAAATCCCCATCCGCTCACCATCCCGGATGATCTGAGTTGTGTCAACTCCTTTTCCACGAAGGTATTCGACGCACGCATCGCCCACTGGATTTTTTGGAAGGGCAGTGACAAATGATACATCCACATCGAAATTGGCTAGAGATACAGCAACATTAGCCTCCCCGCCTCCAAAGGTTGCTTCAAGTATCGGAAATTGGAGAAAACGCTCAAAATTTGGCGGCTTCAATCGTAACATAATCTCGCCAAATGTCACCACACGATTATTCATGAACTTCCTCCCTTTGAACGGACCTGTTCTACGATCTTCAATGCCTCTTTAACCCGACGTGTGATTTCATCGAATTTCCCTTCATCGATCAATTTACGCTCAACTATCCAACTTCCTCCACAAGTGTGAACAGATGGTAAGGATAGATAATCTGCAAGATTCTTCGCGTTTACTCCACCAGTGGGAATAAATTTTACATTGCCGTATGGTGCCGATATTGCTTTCAGCGTTTTTACACCACCGAGAGGTTCCGCAGGAAAGAATTTCAAGATTCGAAGACCGTGATCTAGTGCCATATTTATTTCAGTGGGAGTAGCAACACCGGGAGCGATAAAAATATCCTGATCTAAACACCAGGAGACTATTTTTTGATCATATCCCGGGGATACTATAAACTGAGCCCCAGCAGCAACCGCCTTCTCAGCTTGATCCACACTTAACACTGTTCCTGCTCCGACAACTATTTCCGGCAATTCAGATACGATGGACCTAATTGCTTCCTCCGCGGCATCTGTCCGAAACGTGATTTCTGCACAAGGCAATCCCCCTGACAGTAATGCCTGGCCAAGCTTTATTGCATCGTCTACCTGTCTAAGCGCGATAACAGGAACCACTCCAAATTCTCCTAGTTGACGCAATAAACTAGAGCTATCATCCTCCTTCATAATTATCCTCCTAACAAGTTCCTCTTGGGATTATGATGTGAGATGTCTGATTGGTCAAAGCACCTGCAAGTGCAAAGTATTAACAATCGCGAAAGTTCTAATGATCAACCAAAAAAGATGCGATTCGCATAAGTCCCTCAAAGATTACTCTCTCCCACACAAAGAGAGATCCGTATAAAATCTTTTCCTCCCTGATCAAGGTTGACACCAGGCGCTATAGCATCGCCGGTATCTTTCACTCAGCTAAGTGCAAATTCCATATAATCTTTTCTTATGCGGTCAGGCAAATCAATCATGCTTGGATCCAACTACAAAATGTAACTCTGAGCCAGCAATAAGGGTCCAAAACACAGGGATATGATACTGCTTTCTCTGAAGCGCCTCGATCCAAGCCTGCGCTTATCGGATTCGCCAGTCCAGAGCGAAGCGTGGGGAACCAAGAACCTCCAGGTTACATTAATAGGGGCAGGAAGGCTAGTTGACTTCCTGTCCATCCCACATCCGGCTCTCCAGTCGGCGATTCACCTCTGAGATGATTGACTGGCGACATCAAAGGCTTTGGCTAAGGAGAAAAACTCTTGCTCCACGAAGTAGGCATTATTTGCCTACCTTCATCCCGCCAGTCAACATGCGCTCCGTCCAGACACTCGGTTCCACCTTCCTGTTGCTCTCCACCCCGCCTCGCAGCTACGCAGATACAGCCGGGTTCGGGCCGGAGAGCGTATGCCTAGAGTGGGCTTTCGCCTCTCTGTCCATGCACGTTCGCAGGCGCACTGGAGGCTGCCCTTATAGGACAGCACCTTAAAGAGTGAGTGTAAAAGGATTCGAACCTGCACCCTCTTCTGTATAAGAGATGAACTCGTCATTGAAGATGCAGAAAGTGGTTATTTCATAGGATGATCAAATTTTATGTGCTTTAGGCTAATCTCATTATCTGTAATCATAAGGTAGGGGAATCGCACTTTATTTGAATCCCAATCTCACCAACTACGCTAATATGGGCGATTCTTGACTTGCTCAATTTCATTAACTTTGACATCCTACCCTAGAATTTTCTCAAAAAATAACTCGGATTCTCTTATCCTTCCTCCTTAACGTGCAAAGTAGATTCGAGCTGAGGGGAAGCAGGTTTATCGCCTCAGCAGCTGCTCCATTCTCACTATGGCTAGCGCAGCGAGCAGACCGAGTATCTTTCCATTTGATCAATCTCGATTAAAGTTGCACCCGCGCTTGAAGACAAGTATCCTTGTGTATCAAGAGACATCATCTCCAATCAGGACCCTGAGAATTCGAAATGTATCTGGCAATCGAAGGCGTTATAGGTGTGGGAAAAACATCCCTTGCCCGCCTTCTCCAACCCACCTTTAATGCGGAACTACTGCTCGAGATCTTCGAGGAAAATCCTTTTCTCGGAGATTTCTACGCGGACCGCGACCGCTACGCGTTTCAAACCCAGATCTTCTTCCTTCTCAGCCGCTACCGGCAGCAGCGGGAGGCTGTACCCAAGGCGCTTGCCAGAGTAAACCTTATCGCCGATTACACTTTCGAGAAAGACTCGCTCTTCGCACAATTGAACCTTACCAACGATGAGCTTGACACGTACACCCTCGTTCATAAGGCTCTGGCTGAGCGTATTCAAACCCCTGACCTTATCGTATATCTCAAAGTCGATACCGACACCGCGATACAGCGCATCATGATGCGTGATCGCTCCTACGAGCGAAACATGGACCGAGATTATATCCATGCACTCAACGAAGCTTATGAGTCATTTTTCGGGAGCAGTCCAAGAGATTCTGTCCTCGCTGTAGACACTACTCCGTTAGACTTTGTGGCGCACAGACCCCATCTCACCCACATCATCAACCGCATCAACTCCGCTCTCGGTATCCCCCCGTACCAACCAGAACTTCCTCTCGGAGAAGGATCCGATTCGTGAGGATCTCTTGTGAATTATTAATCGATCTGGCGCGCCGTGAAGCCGAGCGTCGCGGCTCCGAAAACGATGTTCTCTCCGGGTATCTGATCGGCAGCGTGGCGAGAGGCGATCCCCAATTTGGCGACAGCGCCGACATCGATCTAGTCCTGATACATAAGGGTTCGCCCCCGGCCAAGCGGGAGATGATGAGGCTTTCTCACCAGGTTCATCTAGATATCGCCCATCATGAACAGGACTTGTATCTGAAGCCGAGCGCATTAAGGGTTCACCCGTGGCTGGGCCCATCTCTTTGTGAGCCGATATTTCTCTATGATCCAGAACACTTCCTTGAGTGGGCTCAAGCCGGCGCTCGAGGCCAGTATTACCGAGCGGACCATACGCACACACGCGCCCGCGCATTTCTGGATCGAGCCCGACAAACGACATCTCTTCTTCCTGTCTCAAGCCGCTGGGTGCGGACATACTTCCGAGCTGTACTCGAGGCGGCTAATGCAGTTGCCTGTCTCACAGGATTCCCCGTTGCTGGACGGCGACTCAGCCTTCATTTGGCAGAGGCAGCCCAGAACCTCGAATACCCGGATCTTTATGGAGGCTTCCTACAACTATTAGGTTCCGATTCGCTCCAGGATTGGTCCATCCCTGAAACACTGAGCGCCTGGGCCCGCACATTCGACGATGCGAGTGCTACCTCATCCGACCCTCTGCTGTCGGCTTGCCGTCGGGATTACTATCTAAACGCGTTCCAGGTATTAGCCGAGATGGGTGAAGCGAAAGCGATCCTGTGGCCAATGATCACCACATGGGAGCAAACGCTCCACGCACTCAGCCAACACGAGAACCTTGAGCAGGACCACTCTGAATGGATGCGCCTCCTGGATGACTTGGGTTTGTCAGCCGAGAGGAGATCTTCCAGAATGGATGACCTTGAACACTATCTGGATCGTAACGAAGCTTTTATCGAAGTTTGGGCAGAGAGGAGCGGCGCATGAACGGGTTGATTGAGGGTGGCGCAAAGAAACGATTCGTCGCAGTAGCCGGCAATATCGGCGTTGGCAAATCAACTCTTGTCGAATTGCTCTCTAAACGTTTAGGCTGGTCTCCCTTCTACGAACCCGAAGGCGAAAACCCATACCTCGCTGATTTCTACGCCGACATGACGGCCTGGTCTTTCCACTCTCAAATTTTCTTCCTCACTCGCCGGCTCCTGGCCCACCGTCAATTGCTGGATCACACGACATCTGCGATTCAGGACCGCAGTGTATATGAGGATGCGGAGGTCTTTGCCTGCAACCTCTACCATCAAGGGAACATGGTCGAGCGTGATTATCAAACTTATCGCGACCTCTATCTCGTACTTACCCGATTCCTGCCGCCCCCAGATCTGGTTGTATATTTACGAGCATCTGTGGACACACTGCTAAACCGCATCGCCCTGCGAGGTCGCGACTACGAACGAACGATCAAGCCAGAATATCTCGCCAGGTTAAATGATCTCTATAAGTCATGGATTGAAGGTTTTACCCTCTGCCCTGTTCTCACCGTCCCGGCCGACGATCTTGATTATGTTGCCAATGGCAGCCACCTCGATCTGATCGTCGAAAAGATCAACCATAAATTGGCGGGGAAGGAGGAAGTCGTTTTCGGGGAGGAGGAGGTCGCGCGCGTCAATGGCGTGATTAAATAGGAAATTTGTTATCCCGAAGGATGCTTGTCGTACATAATGATTTCCTATAGACATGTGGAATGGGTCGATTATATAAAAAAGAACCCGCCGCAACGCGGGCTCTTTTTATCTATTGCTGTGGACGCTTAGACCCAGCCCTGGTCTTTTAGAAATTTGGTTAGGACTGGAATTTCCGTGTTGTTTCCCTTAAAGGCATCATATGCTGGCCATAGGGTCACGAACCAGAGCAATGGGGCACAAATCCCGGCAATCCCAAACGTTACCGCGACAAGGACAATAATAAGGACCCAAATCGCGATGTTTAACGCAATGGATTGGACGGCGTGGTAACGCAGGAAGGGGACATCCTTCTTCTCCTCCAGAAACAGGAGAACTAAGGCAACAATTGGAATTGGATAACCGAGCGCGGCCCATAATCTGTCGTCACTGGTTGCTTGGGGTTGGTTTTCCATGGCTTCTATATCCTCCACTTTTGAATATGCTGTTCACGGAAACAGTTCCTCTTTTTATCGAGTAAGTGAATAAGGAGTTCCTTTCGATTGAAGAGGCTCGCTCCTTTTTATACTACTTAACCTAACACCTCACCGTAAGATTGGGTGTGATTCGCTTTCAGTTGCTTGCGACTGCCTCATGAATCCTATACAATTTACAATGTGCGCGCCACTTATCGGGTGTCGACATTTCCGCTTCCATTGGAGTGAGCCCGATGACCATTCTTAAAGTCTCATCATCTTCACGCACTTCTGCTGTCGCTGGCGCAATCGCCGGTGTCGTCCGCGAACACCATCGAGCCGAGGTGCAGGCGATCGGCGCAGGGGCCGTTAACCAGGCTGTTAAAGCGATCGCCATCGCCCGTGGTTACCTTCTGGAAGATGGGATTGACATCGTGTGCATCCCTGAATTCACCACCGTCGACATCAGCGGGAAAGAACGCACCGCTATTCGTCTCGTCGTCGAACCTCGCTAACGTTTTTCACCGCCTATTATTAAGTTTTTTCCTCTTGCTTTTCTCCCAATTTAACATGGGCCCATTCACCTATATTGCATTTTTTCATATCGAGCGTTATCGCATCGTGGGTCTCGTGGACCCTTAATGCTGATCTTTTATCCCCCGGTGATCCTGGGCAGATCCAGCATTAAATTCTCCATCGCCAAGCGAACATTGGCATTCATTTGAAGATCTCTTTTCAGTTGTTCTATCTTGCTAAGGTTCTCGCTGATCTGTCCCGGCGAGAGCGCGCTCACCAGCATTTGTATATCTTCCGCCCGGTCGACGTTCCTCTGCTCAGCCGTCGCATCGTAGGCAAGCATCATCGCGTCCCGCCAAAGGCTAACCCAATGTTCCAGAACCCCCATCGCCCTCAACCGTGGATGCGCTCCACCCCGTTTCCGTTCCCGCTCCCAATCTCGAGTCAATCGCTCTACGTGCTTAAAGCGCTCGAGTCGACCCGTCTGTAAAATATTGAGTAAGTCTTCAAGGTTTTCTGTTCGCTCATCCAGCAAGTCGGGGTTTGAAGCATAGTGAAACGCCCAGCCCGGCCTCCCGGCAGCCAACCGGGCGAGCAGCGCTGCCTGCTCAAACTCCTCCCCACGCTCAATTAATGCCTCCTCGATTTGACCGCGAGAGACATCCCTTAGTGGCAGGATTTCGCAACGGGAGGAGATCGTCGGCAGCAGGGTTTCCTTTGACTGGGCGGTGAGGAGCATGACTACCTTTGACGCAGGTTCTTCAAGTGTTTTCAGCAGCGCATTGGCCGCATTTGCGTTCGCCTCATGAAATCGCAGCAGAAGCGCTACTCTCGTTTTTCCCTCGTAAGGAGACAATGCCAATTGGTGTCGCAATTCGCGGATTTGTTCTACTTTGAGGATTCCACCCACATCCTCTGCTTCAACAATGTGAAGATCGGGGAATTGCTTACGTTGAATAAATATACAAGCCCGACATTGCCCACAGATCTCACCTGGTTTTGTCGATTCAGAGCAATTCAAAGCCTGCGCGAAGCGCATCGCAAGCGTCCTCTTGCCAACACCATCGGGTCCAGTTATTAGATACGCTTGCCGAACGTTGTCGTTGGCGATATGCCGACCAAGCAAGTTCACCGCCCACTCGTGACCAATTATCTCCCAGTTCATAAGCACCATTTTAATACCACCTATGGTTAAGCAACAAGTTTCCATGGCATAATTATGTACATATTAACCGGAAGATCATTCAATCCGTGCGACTTGATCTACCAACCATTGTCGCGGTATAAATCCTTCGATGGCTCTCTCTGCGCCCGATTTCATGCTTCGTGACATTCCCATCTACGGTGATTTAATCCTCGCGCCCATGGATGGCTTCTCTGATATTCCCTTCCGAACACTTTGCCGTCGCTTCGGGTCTTCCATGAGTTACACGGGTTTTGTGAACGCCATCCCACTTATTCAAGGCGACGAACAATCCTGGCGTGATCTGGACTTCCTCCCCGAGGAACGTCCGGTCGTCTTCCAGATATTCGATCAATCAGAAGAGAATCTACTGGAGGCTGCCCTTCGAATTCAAGAATTAAAGCCTGATGCCATCGACATTAATATGGGCTGCTCCTCGCGACGAGTTTCCATCCGTGGCGCTGGCGCTGGTTTGCTGCGTGAGCCGGATAAGATCGGGCGGATTATCCGTCGTCTATCGGACGCCTTAGATGTACCCGTGACGGCGAAGATACGGATTGGTTGGGATGAAACTAGTTTAAATTATCTGGAAGTGGCACACACCGTTGAAGACAATGGCGGCGCGCTCATCGCTGTTCACGCCCGTACACGAAGTCAAGGCTACCTCGGTGACGCAGATTGGGACACAATTGCAGAGATAAAATCTGCAGTTACGATCCCCGTTATTGGAAATGGAGACGTACAAACACCTGAAGATATCGAGCGCCTGAAAACATCGACCGGATGTGATGGCGTGATGATCGGCCGGGGTGCGATCGGCAACCCCTGGATTTTCCAGAGGATTCCGAGTGAGGCGCCTCCCATCGAGGATCGCATCCACATTATGCAAGGGCATCTCGATCACATGATTTCCTATCACGGAGAAAAGCTTGGGATCATCCGCTTTCGTAAACACCTCAAGCGATATCTCGAACCGCTCTCGATCACAAAAGCAAATCTGCACCCAATGTTGACCTGTGTAGACAGGCAACAACTTTCAAGCCAACTGGATGCACTCAAACACGTTTATGGATAGTTCTGAACACGGTGATTGGGTAAAGCAGCGCGTGCACAGCTCTTGACTTAGTTTTTCGACCCCGTTTCTATAGCGTTGAAAATCATCCATGCAGAACCACGGAGCGGAACGGGGAACCCAGTGTATAATGCGATCATTCCTCTCCTGAGATAATAAATGGCAGATCGACTCCATACCCTTCAAAATCTTCCTGCATTCTCTAGAATTCGCCGCAATCATGGTCTTGAACATGCGACGATCCACATACTTAGCCAACAATTTCCAAATCGTAGGTTTATTGGACGATCCAATACCCGGGGGTTTTTCTTGTACGGGGATGTGCCTGTCGAAGCGCTGGAGTCAGCGGTTCAGGAAGCTCTGCATAGGCTTCGCCAAGGCGAGCACCAACTGGCCATCCATCCCAACTGCGGAACGAATCTCGTCACCTCCGCGATTCTCGCCGGCGCAGCTTCCTTCGTAACATTAATGGGCAGCGAGCGCGAAAACTGGCGTCGTCGCCTTGAACGTCTTCCCCTCGCGATCGCAGCCACTCTCCTGGCGTTGATCGTTTCCCAGCCTATCGGTCGCTCCGTTCAGCAGCACCTCACCACACAAGGTGATCCTGAACTACTTGAGGTTCTCTCAATACAGCGCGTTCGTAACAATTCTCACCCTGTCTATCACATTCTTACCAAGAACTGACGATATGACCAAAGCTCCTCCAAGAGTCTACCTTCTAGTTGGTGATGATCGCTTTTCAATCTCTGAATTCGTCGCAACTTTGCGCAGTAAAATCGGCGACACCACAGTCGCAGATATGAACACGCAACAATTCTCTGGTGGCCATCTGGACCGTGGCGCCTTCGAAGAGGCTTGCATGTCAGTTCCTTTCCTCTCCTCGCGCCGAATTGTTGTCTTAGACCATGCGCAGGATGTCCTGAAAGTGAAGGATTCAAGGGAGTTCTTAATGGCCCTGCTCGATCGTCTTCCTGATTCCACAGCGCTTGTCATCATCGAGAATGTTCAGACAAGAGGCAGTAAATCGAAGAGGAAAACTTCTCCACTCGTTGCCTGGGTAGAAGCAAATCCCGATCTGGGGAAGATATGGCGGTTCAGCTCACCACAAGGGGCGCAATTCATCTCCTGGGTTCAAGATCAATTCCGTTCATTAGGCGGGGCAATATCTTTGGACGCAGCCCGCTTGCTTGCCGAATCGGTGATGGATGATCCTTATCTAGCCCATCAGGAGATCGTAAAATTGCTGGACTATGTCAATTTTGAGCGTCCGGTCGAGCTGCTTGACGTTGAAAAACTTACACCGTTCAGGGGTCAGACGAGTATTTTTGCGATGGTCGATGCAGTCGGAGAGCGACGCATGAGCGATGCCAGTCGATACCTACACAGCGTCCTGTCGGAGGAAGACTCATTCTATGTGTTTGCGATGGTTATCCGCCAATTCCGATTACTCCTCCAAGCCCAAGCTGCACTGGAGGACGGAAAAGAGGTTGCCAGCGTTCTCAATCTTCCAAAGTTCGTTGCCCAGAAGATCACCTCGCAGGCGCGAGCTTTTAGCGCCTCTGAACTCGAACGCATCTACCATGAATTGCTTACCATCGACATCTCGGTGAAGAACAGTACGGTCGACTTAGATGCAGCGCTGGTGGGTCTCATAGCTGCCACAACAAGCCAAGCGTAATCGTTTTCTATCCCCCTGTTTACCAAATCTTCCCTAGCCCACAACACATTTCCACGGCGAGTATGTCTGCGCGAGCCCCTCACAGACAACACGCTCACTTCTTCAAAGTGCGCCCTCTTTCACCCACCCCGATATAGAAATGATCGGGCAAGACAGAAGAACTGGTCCCAATTTTGAGCGCGCCCACTTCTCTCGGGGCCTCTTGCGGGAGCGTCCTCGGGTTGACCAAACATACGTTTGGCTGCCGCCCATATTTCTCGCTATAGAACCTGGATGCACATTCAACGCGATCTCCAAATTTAAGTTCTCGATTACTGTCAAACCACAGCATTCCTACTTTCACGCTCGCCTTCCCTTTCTCCCGGTGAGGAATTCCATACGCCAGATCCTTCGATTGAGATCGAATGAAACACTGCAATGAAGGCCATCTGCCGTAATCAGTTGGTATCGTTTTCTCTCTCGCACCTTGCTGCCCCTGCGTTCTACCTCCGACCGATACCCCTCTATGGTCCGAACGTAGTGCCTCCGACCTCGCCAGGCGAACTCTACCGGATGCGATCCCCCGCTCGTCTTGAGGATGCGGATCGGTTCGCCAATACCTATTGCTCTCATCAACCAGACGCTCCTATAACCATCGCACACATGCACCTTTGCACATCACAATTTGCGGCTCTAGAAATGTACAACCACCCCAAAACCACATTCCAACGGCTCATCTCACCATCCTGTGCCCACATCGATTGGAAAGGCACTTATGATCTTTCCCCCTTCCTTGCATAATTCTTGCCAGAGTTATATTTCAAGTAGAGCTCGAGAGGCGCTGAAGATATTTTCAGTTTGCCGTCCACTTTTACGTACCCGTAGCCCTTGAATTTGCCAATTAAGATCTGATCCGTTTCGGTTCCACTTATCACCAAGCGCCCTCACACTCAACCGTTTATCGCCCGCCACCCGTTTTGCGCGATTCGTACGGCGGTATCAAGGTCATGGACGTCGAGCCAAGCGACTTCGACAAGGCTTGCGGCCGAGCCCACCTTGAAAGTAAAGCGGCCATCAAATGTGGTCCCCTTACCTTGATCGTGCGGATATACCGTCGCCTTGACAAACCCCGGCAAACGCTGCAGGTAAGATTCGATTGATTTCAGTGGGGGGCGATAGGCTGCGACCACATGGATTCCCACATCCTGACCACCGTCGATGACCATCTGTAACAAGCCGACACCATCCTCTCCCGCCGCCCGCAGCAAGCGGTTTAGATCGTCGATGAAAAGAACCTGATGCGGTTTGCTAAAGCCCGAGAAACGACGTTGCTCGATCTCTTCACATATCCAAAGTAGGAGTTCCACAGCGCAGCTTGCGTCCGTTGCGACGGCTGAGAGCGTGTGCGGCAGCGCATCGAGAATCGCAAGCTCCCGACCACTTAGATCGATGCCGATGAAGTTCACTTCGGATCGGCGGCTGGTTAATGCAAGCGACACAAGAACGGCCCGCAAGAGCTCGGATTTCCCGGCGCCCTTCGGCGCGGCGATGAACATACCCCAGGTATTCTTGCGCGTGAAATCCAGCAACAAGGGTCTTCCATTCGCTTCCATCCCCACGACTGCCTGCATCGCCTGCAATCCGTCTAATGAATGCATCAACGGAAGCAAGCGCAGTTCCTTGCCGCGCGAGAACGCCACCTCAATCGTTTGCTCTCGTGCTTCCCAGATATACCTGACGTCGACGCCGCCCAGCGACGCGGACACGTGATCCATCGCCTGCATGAGATCATCCGCACGCAAACCGATTGCCGGGGCGAGATGGTAGCGGATACGATCCTCTTTCACTACGCCTCCGCCAACACGCGCCGGTACCTGAATTTCGTTCAGCGCCGACTCAATTTGATCTGCCTGCTGTTCTAAATACGCCTGCTTGTAGAACGCCCCTTCCATATTTCACCTCCAGCGCCCCGCTCGGTTGGTTTAGAACGGGTGTTCTATTCTAGCAGAACTTATGTTCTATTGTCAAGTCGTTATGGAATTCGACCAATTAACGAAAGGGGTCACGGACAGTGACCACAATAACGCTTAACGCTTGGGTGTCCGTCCTCATCCGCAACCACCACCCCCCTTTTTCTCCGGTCGGATAGCTTGGCGCTCTCCTCGATTATGTTGTTCCTGGATCGGATACGGCAGTAAACCTTCCCGCCCCACTCCAGCTCTCCCCTGGAATATGTGAACCGATTGGCCAAGTGAAGTTTGTGCTACAATCCTGATTGTCGTGGATGAGAATGAAACTCCGGTCGATATCCGGCCTTCCCCCATTGCTGGGACCTGGTATCCAGGCAGCGCAGATGCACTCGCCCAATCGATTGATCGATATTTAAACGCCGCTACAATCCAGCCCCTGGACGGCGATGTAGTCGGGATCATCGCCCCCCACGCGGGGCACCGCTACTCGGGTCAAGTTGCTGCCTATGCCTTCCGCCACCTGGAAAACCTCACGCCCGAGACGGTCGCCGTCATCTCGCCGCTGCACACCCCTGCACAAGGTCGAGTATTGACTAGCGGGCATGATGCCTATACAACTCCTCTCGGAGCCATCCCGGTGGACACCGAGTCGCTACACAGATTCCAGGAAAACTTAGAACAGAACTACGGGATCGAATTGGTCCAAGTACGGAACGACAGCGAACACTCACTCGAGATCGAATTGCCATTCTTACAACGGGTTTTTGATCATCCATTCCGGCTGCTGCCCATTATGCTTCGCGATCAAGGGCTAGAGGCTGTTATGGCTACTGGCCATACACTGGGGAAAATACTGGAAGGGACGCGGGCGGTAATCATTGCCAGCTCAGACCTCTCGCACTTTTACCCTGAAACTGCTGCCAAGCGCCTCGACTCCGAAGTGCTTGCTCGTATCGAGGCTTTCGATCCCCAAGGGGTTCTCTCCGTAGAAGAGGATGGAAAAGGGTTCGCCTGCGGACGTGGCGCTATCGCTGCCGCTCTATGGGCAGCCCAGGATCTCGGCGCGGACAAAGCAAAGGTCGTGCAGCACGCAACTTCCGGCGACGTGACGATGGACTTCGATTCTGTTGTCGGCTATGGCGCTGCCGTCATTTATCGTTAACCATTGCCCCACCCATCCAAACGGGATGGATGGCAAATACAGGATGCGCACGTATGCATAACTATCAAATTTACGTAGACAGGGTGCAAGTTGGTTTGTTCTCATTAGGCGCATGACCCCTGATTCCGCGATCGACTCATGAATCATCATCGAATCATCTGGATTTAAAATGGACGAATCACTTTTGTTTGACATATTACGATTAGTCGCAGTATTGCTTCTGGTTCTCGCCAATGGCTTCTTTGTCGCCGCCGAATTTGCGCTCGTGAGTGTACGCCGCACGCGTATCGCCACGTTGGTGGCCGATGGCAACCTGCGCGCCCGCTGGGTCCAGAAAGCCATTGATGACCCCGACCGCTTTATCGCCGCCACGCAGCTTGGCATCACGCTTGCCAGCCTCGGGCTTGGGTGGGTCGGCGAACCTGCCCTGAGCGGCTTCCTCCTGCCAATTATCGAGTGGTTCCCGGTAGAAATTGAAAGCGCGGTCTCCCACAGCCTCTCCTCTGCTCTAGCCTTTTCTATCATCACCTTCCTGCACGTTGTAGTCGGCGAACTCGCCCCAAAATCGATCGCCCTCCAGAACCCCGAGAAGACATCGCTTGCAGTCGCCCAACCCACTGTCTGGACGGAGCGAATATTCAAACCCGTCATCTGGCTGCTTAACGGCTCCGGCAATGCGCTCCTGCGTTTTGCAGGGGTTAAACCTGCCTCCGGTCATGAGTTGGTTCATTCCGTTGAGGAGTTAAAAATGCTCGTCAAGGCCAGCGCCGAGGAGGGGGTGGTTGAAGTCGATGCTGAGGAGATGCTGCATGCCGTTTTCGATTTTGGCGATCTCCTCGTTCGCCAGGTGATGATTCCACGCACCGAGATGATCGCTGTCCATGCAGAGGCCAAAGTGCCGGATATTCTTGACCTCGCCGCTCAAAACCCCTTCACCAAATTCCCGGTTTATGGTGACAACCTGGACCAGATCCTGGGCATCGTCCATCTTAAAGACCTGATCCCGATGGTCAGGGACGGCGAGAACAATAATCGCCGCGCACGTGATCTTATGCGCGATGCCATCTTTATCCCCGAGACTGCAAGGGTGAGCACCTTACTTCACTTCTTCCGCATGCATCGACGCCACATTACCATCGTCCTCGACGAATATGGAGGGACTGCGGGGATCGTCACCCTTGAAGACCTGCTTGAGGAAATCGTGGGCGAAGTTAGCGATCCTTTTGATCACGAACAAGATATCCTTCCTCTGCCTGATGGTTCAGCTCTCATAGACGGCCTTACCTTGATCGAAGATGTTAACGAGCACTTTAGCCTTAACTTAGAAGACCCTCATTACGACACAATCGCCGGGTATGTACTTGGGAAACTGGAGCGTCTGGCGCAAGTGGGCGACGTGATCATCATTGATGGTTTCCGTTTAAGGGTTGAAGACCTCGACGGTTTTCGCATCGCCAGGATTTCGATTCAACCTCTGACCTATCCCGATCAACAATCGAAAACTGACGCCGCACCCGAGTGACAAAAGAGATGTATGTCGAGGTTGCGGTAAATCTCCCTCCTGTCCAAGGCACCTTTGATTACCATGTGCCTGACCTCTTAAGAGATGAGATCTCGCTCGGCCATCTCGTGACCGCGCCCTTTGGCAACCGCCGCGTACAAGGCGTTGTCGTCGGCATACCGAAAATACCAGCTGTACCCGATACGCGCCCCATTGAGGAGTTGGTCGACCCAGATCCAGTGTTGACGACTGCTCAGCTCGACCTGGCAAAGTGGCTTGCCGGCGCCTATCATGCGCCGTTGATCGACTGCATCACCTTGATGATCCCACCCGGCCTCAGCCAACAGGCTGATTCCCACTACCACCTGCTCGATCCCGAGGCCGAGGGAGAGACACCCGCTCAGACAAAAATACTCGCCTTGCTCAAACGTCGCGGCGATCTTCGCGGCCGGCAAATTGCACACGCCTTGCCCCGTCTCCGCTGGCGTCCCGCGGCCGAGGCGCTTCTGCGTAAAAGAATCCTGGAACGACATTCGGTTCTCGATCCTCCACGTGTCCGCCCTCGCCGGGTACGCAGCGCGCGTCTGGCGCTCCCCCCGGATACGGCTATCGCAAATCTGGATGACATTGGCATTAAGGGCGGGCAGGCCGCCGAGAGACGACGCCGCATCCTGGAAGGGCTGATCGAGGAGGGAGAGCCACTGGAGGTGAGCTGGCTCTATGCCGAATACGGAGGCAAACGTGCTGATCTCGTTATTCTGGAGGAGCGCGGATTAATTAGCTTAAGCGAGGCGGAAGTATGGCGGGATCCGCTGGAGAACCTGGACTTCGTCGCCAGCGACCCACCGAAGCTCACACGAGACCAACTGCAAGCATGGCAGGATATCAGAAAGACGCTTTTAAAATCTGCGGGCGGAGAACGTTCCCGGCCTATCCTTCTTCACGGCGTGACCGGATCAGGGAAAACGGAACTCTATCTACGCGCCGTTGCTAAAACCCTGGCGCAAGGGCGGAGCGCGATTGTGCTGGTACCTGAAATCGCGCTTACCCCTCAGACTGTGCGCCGATTCTTGTCTAGATTCCCAGGGAGAGTCGGTCTAAACCACTCTCAATTATCTCAAGGAGAGCGCTTCGATACCTGGAGGCGATGCCGGGCCGGATTGCTGGACGTCATGGTTGGTCCACGCAGCGCACTGTTTACTCCTTTCCCGAATATCGGGCTCATCGTCCTGGACGAGTCCCACGACGATTCCTATAAGGAGCAGGAGAGAGCCCCTCGCTACCATGCTCTCCAAACTGCGGTTGCTTACGCGGAGATTCTTGGCGCGGCCTGTATGTTTGGAACCGCAACCCCATCTGTGGTCACTCGCTATCGCGCCGAAAAAGGAAAGTACCGTTTGCTGAAGCTCCCACAGCGGATTCTGGGGCACCGCGAGCGCATCGCACAACAGGCCGAACGTCTGGGGATCAAGGACCGCTATCAGGAAGCCACGGGTGATGCTCGCTATATCGACCTGCCCCCGGTTCGTGTGGTCGACATGCGCCAGGAGTTGAAATCTGGCAACCGCTCGATCTTCAGCCGGGCGCTGCAGAAATCGCTCGACGAGACACTTCAGGCGGGTCATCAAGCTATCCTTTTTCTCAACCGTCGCGGTTCTGCAACCTATATCTTCTGCCGCGATTGCGGCTGGGTCGCACGATGCCCCCGCTGCGACTCCCCACTCACACATCATACGAACTCCAGCCGGCTTACCTGCCATCACTGCGGCTACGCAGTCAAACCCAAAAAATTATGCCCAGCGTGTGGAGGCTCACGCGTTAGAGAGTTTGGCGCGGGGACAGAACGTGTCCAGCAGGAGGTTGAACGCATCTTCCCTCAGGCTCGCACAATACGCTGGGATTGGGACTCCACTCGCGCTCGAGGTTCACACGATGTAATCCTGGCCCATTTTGCGGCCCACCGCGCCGATGTGCTGATCGGAACGCAGATGCTGGCCAAAGGGTTGGATCTCCCGCTCGTGACGCTCGTCGGCGTTGTCTCCGCCGACACCGGTTTACACCTGCCCGATTTCCGTTCAGCCGAACGGACGTTTCAAGTACTCACGCAAGTCGCCGGGCGCGCCGGGCGCGGTCTCCTCGGGGGGCGGGTCATCCTGCAAACCTACCAACCGGATCACTACGCCATTCGAGCCGCATCCAAGCACGACCACGACGCATTTTACCGACAGGAACTCCGCCACCGCGAGGAATTGAGATACCCTCCCTTCACCCGCTTGGTGCGTCTTGTTTATCGGCACACATCAGACACCCGAGCTCAAGAAGAGGCGGCGCGCCTTCATGGCACACTGAAAGCAAAGATCCAATCTGCGGACAAAAAGATTGATCTAATCGGTCCCGCGCCTTGCTTCTTCAAACGCATTCGCGGCCAGCACCGTTGGCAAATCATCCTGCGCGGGAGCGACCCGGCGTCTATCATCCCGGACGAGTTCCCCGAGGGATGGAGCGTTAACGTCGACCCAATCAACCTGCTTTAACATCCTATTCGCAAATAAGACCCTGGAGCCCACCATGAGCGAAGTTCGATCTTTCCTTGAGCGTCATTTGCAGAGTATTTTCGAGAACGATAGCCGTACCTACCACGAAACCACAGGCGAAAACCTGACCCTTTACGAATGGTATGTCACGCCACATCGCATCGAAGGGATACCGTTCCACGACTTCATGATGACCGAAGCGGGCCGGGATGACACCGCCGGGCTTGCACTTGACCCGCACCCAGAGGGCAGTTCCCCGCAGGACAAAGGCCGCGTTCGCTTTGATTTGGCCAATTACCATGAACAGGTCTTTGGGGAGTCAGCGGTCTGCTCTTACACCTTGCTCATCTCAAAAGGAACAGCCAGCGGAGTGGAAGTTCTAAGCACCAACGAGAGCCGTGTGCTTGTGAAAATAGACGGTTCCTGGAAGGTTGTCCATGTGCATAAATCCCCGAGCTGGAATGCCCCATTCCAACCACCTACAGGGTGATCAGCGGCGACCTTGAATGAGGCGTTGAGCTTGGAAAGGATGTACAATAACTAAGGCAATATAAACCCATCACCACTCCACTCACAATCGGGCTTACTCCCCCCCAGCATCAGATTACCAGCACCCGAGCGGACCTCTCCGTTGAAGGAGGAAAATCCCATGATTAAGGTCATTGCGGACAGCACCTGCAACTTATCTCAAGAGACACTCGATGAATATGACGTCCGCATCGCCCCGATCCCGATTCAATTCGGTGATGAGACTTTCGAAGAGGGGGTGGATATCGATCGCGATCTTTTCTATAAAAAGATCGAAGAGACAGGCATCATACCGACCTCCTCCCAGCCCACACCCGCCTGGTTTGGGCGCTACTACAAAGAACTACACCAGCAAGGGCATTCCATCCTGGTGATCACCGTCACCGGAAAACATAGCGGAACCTTCAACTCCGCAATCATGGCGAAGTCGTTAGCCCCCGAGGCAGACGTGCACGTCTTTGATTCAAAAAGCATTTCTCTGGGCACGGGCTGGATGGTATTAGAAGCAGTTAGGGCGATCAAAGCCGGAGTTGCGCAAAACGATGTTGTGAGCCGAATCGAGGCGATCCGAGAACGGGCAAGGCTCTTCATGACACCGGCGACATTGAAGTACCTGCAGATGAGCGGTCGAGTGGGGACACTGCAAGGAGCCTTGGCATCTCTTCTCAGCATTAAACCAATCATTCATCTCAAAGATGGTCTCCTGGAAGTGATGGAAAATGTTCGCACTCGGGGAAAAGCCCTCGACCGGCTAATCGAGCGTCTTGAGGAAGCCGTAGGCCGCACCACTCCCATCAATCTGGCTGTCATCCATGCAAGAGCACGGGAGGAAGGTCTTTCTGTGCTCGAAAGAGCCAAGGATGTCTTTAACGTCCAGGAAACTCTCTTCGGCGATCTCGTCGCCTCGCTCTCTGCACATGGCGGACCAGGGATCATCGGCCTATTCGGCTATCCGCTTTGATTCGGGAGAAGCCTTTGTCAGCCTAACACCCTCAGCCAGGCTGGATGAGGGGTTGTCGACTCCATCAACTTCCAAGGTCGGGCTCTGCCAATCTACTTCGAGTTGCGCCTCAATGGAGGGGAGAACATGAGGTAGAGATAGTTAACTCTACTTGGATTTGATAATAAGTTTGGGCTGAGAGCTTGATGTTTGATCCGAGGGGTGTGCTCCACGCTGCGCTTCGCGAGGGGAGTGGAGTCCCCCACAGTCCCCCTTTGGGGGATTTAGGGGGGAGAGAAGAAAAAGCGACCCCTCACCCGCACTATTTTGCGGTAGACTCAATGCCATTAAGGAGACTCACAACCTTGGACCACTTCGACCTGCTTGCCCCCTTATATGACCGCTTGATCCGCCCCCCGGCGGATAGCCGCTTGAACGAAGTCACCGGGCTGCCTACGCGCGGCCGGCTGCTCGACGCCGGTGGTGGAACGGGCCGTATCGCCGAACGGCTGCGCAATCAGATCGATCAGATTGTGATCGCCGACAGTTCGCTCAAGATGCTTAAGCAGGCAAACGACAAGGGCGGCTTCGATGCGGTCGGAAGCCACACCGAGGTCTTGCCCTTCCCTG
>DAOUDJ010000109.1:0-15556 GCA_034430795.1 Anaerolineales bacterium
GCTTTTCCCGCTCTCTGATACCTTCATCCGTCTCTACCCAGAACGATTCTGGCGCGACATATTTGCACTCCTCGCTGGCGTCACTGTTCTTCTTTCGGGGTTGATTGGCGGCGTCGCTCGTTGGAGTTTGCGGGGAAAGTAAGGAACTACGCTCCGAATTTCCGCAGCCTCTTGGCATGGGCCATCAGCAGGGGCATGATGTCCGTGGCGGGGAATGTCCCTAAACCTCCCAATTGGCAAGATCGCTCACCAAAAGTATCCTGCGAGTCCATGCGAATTGTGTCTGGCGCCCATAACAGGAACGGGACCGGATGCCAGGAGTGAGTCTTGAGTTTTGCCGGAGTGGAGTGATCTCCGGTCACAGCAAGCACATCGGGATTTAGGTTAAGCAGCGCTGGTAGAGCTTTATCCACGCCTTCAATCACTTCGGCTTTCTTCTGGATGTCTCCATCTTCCCCGCTGGAATCAGTCTTCTTGATATGGATAAAGAAGAAGTCGTACGCATCCCAGTGGTTCACCGCTGTCTCAAATTCCTGTTCGGGTGAGTCGCCGTCAAAGGGGATCACATCCATGCCTACCAGGCGGGAGACGCCTCGATACATGGGATAGACTGCGATACAGGCTGAGCGGAGACCGTAGATTTCGGTGAACTGCGGCAATTGAGGATCGCTTGAGAAGCCGCGCAGTGTCAATCCGTTCGCTTTCTTCTCATTAGATAGCACTTCCCCAGCCCGTTCGATCCAATGATTGAAGTGCTCAGCAGCGTTCTCCGAAGAGGTTTTATCGGCAAGAGCGGACAGCGGTGGGACCCCGGTGGCTTGAGGATCGGTATCCGCGATTTCGGGGTTTAGATCCGCGCCGCGCATCACAACCGCGAAGCGATATTCGCGCACATGACGTACATCAATCGATACACCGGGGAGCTCGATTTCATCAAGCTTCTGCACCAAAGGTATCGCTTTGTCAGAGGAGATCCGGCCGGCTCTGCGGTCGCTGATATTGCCGCTTGAATCCAGGGTGCAGAAATTGCCCCGCGCGGCGACGTCTTCGATTCCAATCTCCATGCCAATCCCGGTGGCTTCCAGTACACCACGGCCAACCTCGTATGCCAGCGGGCCATATCCGAAGAGCGCTAGATGAGCCGGTCCTGACCCGGGAGTGATGCCTGGTCGGATCGGGACGACCTGGCCAAGGGTTCCCTCCCTGGTGAGTCGATCTAGGTTCGGCGTCTTCGCGGCCTCCAATGCCGATTGACCACCTGGCTCTAACGGTATGCCCCCTAGGCCGTCCATGATAAGCAGGACGATCTTAGACGTATTCTTTTGCTGTAAGTCCCGCATTAACTTGAAATCTGCCATGAGCTTCACCCTCTTGTGACATGATAAAGCCCCGCGCTGGGGCAGGCGGGGGCTTTATTCTGCATGCCTGGTTATTATTGGATTCGGAGCTTCTCTCCTTCTGTTTCGAAGAGATGCATGTTGTCCATATTGAATACAACCTGAGCCTGGTCCCCTGTTTTATACTTAGTGCGTGGGTCAATCCGCGCGACAAAGTTGTCTTCTCCACTGACAAGGTAGGCGAAAATCTCGTTTCCCATGCGCTCGGTAACATCCACTCTAACTTCGACAGGAGCGGTCTCGATGCCGGGAGGTGTGAAGTCGGGATCGTGGATGTCATCGGGGCGGATACCAAATGTGACTTTCTTCCCCGTGTGCGCTTGGTACATACTGGTCTTACTCGCAGGTACGGGCACCTTTAACGATCCTGCATCGACTATTAAATCACCATTCTCACGCTCGAGCTTGGCATTAAAGAAATTCATCGCCGGCGAACCGATGAAACCCGCCACGAAAGCATTATACGGGGAGTCATAAAGAGTCTGCGGCGAATCGGTCTGTTGCAGGAGGCCGTCCTTCATCACGGCGATCCGTGTTGCCATTGTCATGGCTTCAACCTGATCGTGCGTGACGTAAATAAAAGTCGTTTCGAGGCGTTGATGCAGGCGGGAAATCTCGGCTCTCATCTGAACGCGTAATTTCGCATCGAGATTCGAGAGCGGTTCATCGAAGAGAAATACTTCCGGTTCTCGCACGATCGCTCGTCCGACAGCGACGCGCTGCCGCTGCCCGCCGGAAAGCTGACGTGGTTTACGTTCCAATAGATGGCCGATGTCGAGAATATCTGCAGCCTTTTGAACTCGCCGTTTGATATCGTCCTTGGGGGTTTTACGCAGCTTTAGACCGAAGGCCATGTTGTCGTAAACAGACATGTGGGGGTAGAGTGCGTAGGATTGGAAAACCATGGCAATATCGCGATCTTTCGGTGCGACATCATTGACGACTCGATCGCCAATCAGGATCTCTCCTTCAGTGATTTCCTCCAACCCAGCTAGCAATCGAAGGGCCGTGGTTTTCCCGCAACCTGACGGCCCAACGAGCACGAGGAATTCCTTATCCTCAACTTGAATATCCATATTGTTAACAGCGATGACATCTCCGAAGTGCTTACTAACTTTTTCGTACGTTACGCTGGCCATGGGCCGTCCTCCTTTTGTAAGGTATCGTGACATTATTATACTCAAAAGAAGGCATGGGAAAAATTGTCAGCAGCCAATATTCGTTGACGCTCCTACATCCCTCTGGTATAGTCGATGGCGTGCAATTAAGGACGAACGAAACGAGTTCAAACGGTCAATCCATGCATGGGTGGCGGCTTCTCGCTCGCTGGCTGGAGCCAGGATTAGGCGTTAAGCGTTGGTTGCTGTTGATGGTCTTTGGCACCGCTCTAATAGGGCTGGGCGTAGCCGTTATCCTGCTAGATTTTTATTGGGCAAACCCGAATTCGCCTCTGCTTTCGGTATTAAGCCTTCGTGTGATCCCCCACACTATTCGTTCGATTCTTCTTGGAGGCGCCGGCACAGGGATATTGGTTTATGCGGTTTTCCGCTTGAACCGAGCGCTGCTGGCGCCCTATGTCCGACCGGGCAAGCCTGTCGTTGAGGTTGTAGCAAACCATCGCCGATTGGGGAGGGGACCGAAGATCGTTGCCATAGGCGGCGGAACGGGACTCTCAACACTTCTTCGCGGCTTGAAGGCACACACCGCGAATCTCACCGCAATTGTGTCTGTTGCCGATGATGGAGGCTCATCCGGTCGTCTCCGCAGGTCGTTAAATCTCCCCCCACCGGGGGACATCCGTGCCTGTCTGGCGGCCTTGTCAACAGATGAGGGTTTGCTTACAAAACTCTTTCAATACCGGTTCCGTGAGGGTGAGGAACTTGAAGGGCATTCCTTCGGGAATTTATTTATCGCTGCGCTTTCTGGGGTTACAGGGAGTTTTCAGGAGGGGGTCTTAGATGCTGGTCGGGTTCTAGGGATTCGCGGCCAGGTCCTTCCTTCAACAGCGCAGGATATTGTCCTCGTAGCCGATAAGGAGATGGCCCCAACGGGAAAGGCTGTACGTGTTGAAGGGGAGAGCCGTATCACAGAGGGTATAGGCCGCATCTGCAGGGTGCAGATTGAGCCGAGCGACCCCCGTGCCTACCCGCTCGCGCTGCAAGCGATTCTTAATGCGGATATGATCGTGATTGGACCGGGGAGCCTTTTCACAAGTGTGCTTCCCAATCTGCTCATTCCAGAGATTCCAAGCGCAATCCAGGCGAGCAAGGCTTTCAAGGTCTTCGTGTGTAATGTAGCGACACAATTGGGGGAGACAGACCATCTGGATTGCTGTGACCACCTGGCGGCGATCGAGGCGCATATCGGATCGATTCTCGTTGATCTTGTGGTCGTGAACAACAATCTGCAGATCAACCTGCCAGACGGAATCGAGGCGGTTGATCCAACACTGGACGGATCCTGTCCTGTACCACAATACGCGGCTGATCTTATCGATCCAACCAACCCCACACGTCACAACGAGCGAGTGTTAGCGGAAATATTGATCGCCTTACTAGAAGAGCGTACCGGACCGTTAGAGCTCTTGCCAGTCGATGGGAATGGCTCGAATGGCTATCTGTAAAAAAAAAATCTTAGAGGAGCAAGAACATGGCAACTCGAATTGGCATTAATGGGTTTGGCCGCATCGGCCGCCAAGTCGTAAAAATCATGAAGGATAAGTACAGCGAAGAATTTGACATCGTCGCTTTTAACGACCTCGGCGATCTGCCGACTATGGCACACCTTTTTATGTACGACTCGAACTATGGCAAATATGATGGCACTGTTGAAGTAAAAAAAGATGGGCTCGTTATCAACGGTGACTTCATCAAAGCACTCTCTATTCCAGACCCCGCAGAACTTCCCTGGAAGGACCTCGGGGTAGACATTGTGGTGGAGGGCACGGGGCTCTTCCGAAGTCGCCCCGATGCGAGCAAGCACCTCGATGCAGGTGCGAAGAAGGTGATCATCACCGCCCCAGCGAAAGACCCCGACTTGACCGTTGTCCTGGGCGTGAATGACCAATCCTACGATCCGGAGAAACACAACATCATTTCGAATGCCTCCTGCACAACCAACTGCCTCGCACCTGCGGCGAAAGTCGCTCAAGATAACTTTGGGATCGTACGCGGGATCATGACCACGATACATGCGTATACGAATGATCAACGCATTCTCGACCTGCCGCATAAGGACCTGCGACGGGCACGCGCTGCAGCTCTAAACATCATCCCTACAACAACTGGGGCAGCCAAAGCTGTTGCACTTGTAATCCCCGAACTCGAGGGGAAGTTTGACGGCTTCGCGATGCGAGTTCCCACACCGACGGTCTCGGTTGTAGATCTCACACTTACGCTGGAGAAGGAAACGACGACTGAGGCTTTCAAGAATGCATTCAGGAAGGCGGCCGAGGGTTCAATGAAGGGCATTCTGGGCTTCTCAGAGGTCCCCCTCGTTAGCATGGATTATAAGATGGACCCGCGCTCGAGCATCGTGGACGCACAATTCACCTTCGTGATGGATGGGGTCATGGCGAAAGTCCTCGCATGGTATGACAATGAATGGGGTTACTCCGTTCGCACGGCGGACTTGGCGGCGCTAATAGCGAAGTCCCTATAATCCGGGTTTACCTGAGGGCTGCGCCTCCATCTGGGGGCGCAGTAATTTGTGATAAAGATGTTCAATAAAAAAACAATTCGAGATATAGAGTTCAAGGATCAAAAAGTGCTGGTCCGGGTTGATTTTAACGTTCCGCTGCAAGATGGCAGGATCGCTGACGATACACGCATGCGCGCTGCACTGCCAACCATCCAATATCTGATCGACCAGGGCGCGAGGATCATTCTCTGCTCCCATCTTGGTCGACCGAAGGGGCAGTTTGTCGAATCCCTATCTCTGCGCCCAGTAGCTGACCATCTCTCGAATCTGCTGGGTAAAAAAGTCACCTTCTCTCCGGACTGTGTGGGAGAGGCGGCGAAAACCGCGGTTTCGAAGCTCAAGAATGGCGAGGTGCTCCTCCTGGAAAACACGCGATTTCATCCGGGGGAGAAGGCGAACGATGATGCGTTCGCCATCGAACTAGCTTCACTGGCTGACCTTTACGTAAACGATGCATTCGGTTCGGCGCACCGCGCGCACGCCTCAACCGTGGGTGTGGCTCATAAAATGCCCGCAGTGGCCGGATTCCTGATGCAAAAGGAGCTGCAATATCTCGGCGAAGCTCTTGCAGAACCCGAGCACCCGTTTGTCGCCATCCTGGGTGGAGCGAAAATCTCGGATAAGATCGGCGTGGTTGGCCGCCTTCTTCAAATGGCGGACCGCATGCTGATCGGAGGCGGGATGGCGAATACATTTCTCGCCGCGCAAGGTTTCGATATGGCCGAATCCTTGGTGGAGAAAGATGCGGTCACGACCGCCGCGGAGATTTTAGAACGGGCGGGTGATAGCCTGCTCCTGCCATCAGATCTGGTGGTAGTAGCTGAATTCGACGAGAAAGCAGAGTACGAAACCGTTGCTGTCGGGTCCATTCCCGAGGGGTGGCGGGCGATGGATATCGGCCCTGAGACCGTCCGTGCCTTCTGTACAGAAATCGAAGACGCACGATTAGTCGTCTGGAACGGTCCAATGGGAGTGTTTGAATTCGAACCATTTGCCGCGGGGACGCAGGCATTGGCGACCGCTGTCGCTGAATGTGGGGGCACTACGATTGTCGGTGGGGGTGATTCTGCTGCGGCGATCCGTCAGGCAGGATTGACGGAGAGCATAAGTCATGTGTCGACAGGTGGTGGGGCTTCGCTCGAGTTCTTGGAGGGGAAGACCTTACCCGGTGTTGCCGCTCTGCTTGATAAGGAAGCCTAAAGCCGGTATTTACGTGTAGATTGTACAGCCATCTGGGGGTTTTTACGCCCAGGTGGCTGATTTTCATCCTAGAAATTCCGCGTTCTGGCCCCAATGCGTCCAATTGGCGGCACTTCACAGTTTACTTACATTTCACATGAATTTATTGTCCGCGTGTTGGCGCTCGTCTATAATGAATCAATGTTTGCTAAGGAGGCCGGATGAGTTTCACCATCGGTGAGAATGTTGGCCCGTATCGAATCATCGAACAGTTAGGGCAGGGAGGGATGGCTACGGTATTTAAAGCCTACCATGCCGCTTTGGACCGCTATGTTGCGATTAAAGTCCTCCACCCCGCGTTTAAAGAAGAACCTAATTTTCTTTCACGATTTCAGCGCGAAGCGCGTGTGGTTGCGCGCTTGGAACACACGAATATCGTCCCGATCTACGATTACGCGGAGCACAAGGGTCAGCCGTATCTGGTCATGAAATTCATCGAGGGCCAGACGCTCAAGGCGCGAATGAATGTAAAACCTCTAACGAAGGAGGAAGCAGTCAATATCGTCGATGCCGTCGGCGGCGCCTTGGCTTATGCTCACAAAGAAGGCGTGCTGCATCGCGATGTCAAACCCTCAAACGTTCTCCTAAGTCCCGATGGCGCGATTTACCTGGCTGATTTTGGCCTGGCGAGGATGGCGCAGGCAGGGGCGTCGACACTCTCGAAAGATGTCATGCTGGGCACTCCCCAGTACATCTCTCCAGAACAGGGGCAAGGGATGAGCGATCTGGACCAAGGAACCGACATCTATTCCTTCGGTGTGCTTCTCTATGAAATGGTCGTCGGCCGGGTTCCATTCAATGCTGACACACCCTTCTCAATCATCCATGACCATATATACACGCCCTTGCCGCTTCCTTCCGCGGTGAACCCGAATGTACCTGAAGTGGTGGAGCGAGTGCTCCTCAAGTCGCTGGCGAAGGATCGAAAGGATCGCTTTGAGAAAGTGGAGCAGCAGGTTTTCGCTTTCCGTACAGCGGTCCTGGAGGGTGAGGGGGCATTTCTTGAAACTCTTGTTTTACAACCGGCTGCTGATGATGGGCCAGGGGGAGAGGCCAGCATTCCCATAATTCCTAGTGACCTAATCGATGGAGATAAGGAAGCGGTAGGGCTGGAAAAACCCCCACGCAAACGCTGGCCCTGGATTGTGGCTGGGCTGCTTATCAGCGTAGGGTGTTTGTTAGCATTCCTTGGTACTCTTGATAATGAGAATCAGACACAGGAACTAGATCGCCCCATTCCATCTGTTGAATTGATTGAGGAGAATCTCCCGGGTGAGCCAGAGCTGTTGAGCCCAGACACGCTGTTTCGTCGTGCGGAGTCGCTTGTGGAGAACGGGCGCGACATCCTTGCCGCCCAGGAATTTCTCAAGGCGGGCGATCTCTTCATGGAAGAAGGTAATTACGCTCGAGCTATAGAAAGCTATCTGCGGGCTGTTGAAGTTCATGCTCCCAGCGTGGAACGCAACCGGATCGTTGAAGGACAATTCACCCAGGCCATCTTCCTTGGCTCTGCCGAGGAAGATGTTTGGCCGTTGATCGAAAAGATCGGGCAATTTTATTCGGATTGGCCAGCCCTTGCGATCGCGAAAGCGCGTCAGAGTCTATTCTTAGGAGCGTTTGATGAAGCTCGGGATCTGATCAATCCAGTTTTGGAAGAGGAGCCTGGAAATCCACTGGCGCTGGCTGTACTCGCCGAATACTACATCAAGCTCAACGAATTTGATGCTGCGGAGCGGATCATTGTAAAAGTACTTGAGCGGTCAGATGATCTGCCGTCTTGGCTGGCTGAACATTTTCATTGGTTGGAGACAATGCTTCCCGAATAACTTTTGGAAAATATTTACCCAGAAACCCTAAGATTGCGGGTAATTGAAAGCGTTAATTTACTATCGACGAGCCTATCAAGCTCGTCGATAATATTTCCCGAATTGAGGAAATATTTGTTCGTCAGCGGTTTGATTTACACGCATTCACCACTTCAACAGAGGGCATGAAGGCCCGTTGTGTTTCCCGGCCGCCCTTAAGCAGTGCCGAATTGCCGATCACCTGCGTCGCCTAAGCCCGGGAGGATATATCCATGCTCATTCAATTCGCGATCGATGGCCGCGAGGTGAATGTGGACATCGGGATGTTTATTATGGAGTGTTGAGATACCCTCGGGCGAAGCGATCACGCCGATGAACTTGATCTTCTCTACGCCCCATTCTTTCAGGATGTCAACAGTCGCTATAGCAGACCCGCCGGTTGCGAGCATCGGATCGAGAATTAGACATACTGAAACCGTGGGTTCGATCGGGAGTTTGTTGTAATACTCCACAGGTTTGAGGGTCTCCTCGTCCCGGTACAAACCGATATGCCATACCTCGGCTGAGGGCATAAGTTCCCAGACTCCCTCAGTCATACCCAGCCCTGCCCTTAAGATCGGGACCAGGCCGATCTTATGCTGCAGAGATGCCCCTTCGATCTGTTCCAGAGGCGTATCGATTTGTGTTGGTGTTAGGAGCAAGTCACTGGTTGCTTCATAGGTGAGCAATGCGGAGATCTCTCGGATCAGTTCGCGGAATTTCTTCGGATCCGTCTTTCGATCCCTTAGTTTTGTCAATTTGTGCATGACGAGAGGGTGCTGAGATGGGAAAACGTTTTCCATTGAGATACCTCGAATCCTTCAAAGTAATTAGTGCTCTTGATATCGAATTGTGAGCACAGTTAGGTCATCTGACAGGTCAGGTTGACCACGGAACTGGATCACTCGGTTGACAATCGTTTCGACAACATTATTCGCACTCCAGTCTTCAAGGCCCAACACGAGATTTATTAGGCGTGAGAGACCGAATAGCCCGCGTTCACCGCCATATGCCTCGGTCACACCATCGGTGTAAAGAACGAGCAATTGTCCCGGCTTAATTTCGATGACTGAAGATGGATATTTCGCATCAGTTTCCACCCCGAGGACAATCCCATGATCGCGGATGAGGCTGCCGGCTGATTCCGGGGTAAAAAGGAGAGGCGGATTATGCCCGGCGTTGGAGTAGATCAATCGGCCCGACTCTGGTTCCCAAATAGTGTAGAAAGCGCTGACGAAAAGGTCAGCAGCTGTCTCGGAAATCAGAAGGTTATTTACCTTTTCAAGCGTACGAGCGGGGTCAATCAGTTCAGTGGCGATCGTGTGGATCAGCGTTTTACAAAGGGCCATATAGAGCGCAGCAGGGATTCCCTTATCGGCGACATCGGCGATCACGATACCCCATCGAGGACCATTCTCGCCATCCGGCAATGGTATGATGTCGAAGAAATCACCGCCAACTTCGCGCGCAGACTGCCAGCTAACCCCGATTTCCCAGCCATCTATGATCGGCAACTCCTTCGGCATGAAGCTGATTTGAATGCTTTTTGCCATCGCTAATTCTCGTTCCAGGGATTGCTGATGTGCGGCTTCCTCAATCAGCCGTGTGTTCTCAAGGCGGAGTGAGAGCTGGTGTCCGATGCCTGCAAGCAGTGCCGGTATTTTGCCTGAAAATTTCTGTCCCTTTAATATGAGAATACCGAGGAGTTCTCGTTCGGCGCTCAAGACGAGACAAGAAGCCTCATCGGTTGCCAGGAGTTCTGATAGAGCTGGCGGGAGGGTGATCTGGAAAGGTTCATGACTCTCGCTATACGGTGGTGAAATCCCTAGTTCTGATGCTTGGATATGCAGATCATGAAGCTTATATATATCCGAACGCCGTAATCCGGCAACTGGACCGATGTGCATATTGCCATGAGAGTCATTCGGGAGGAGAAGAAGGGTCCAATCCGTACCGGTGAGCAATGTCGAAAGCTGCAAAACGGCTTGCAAAGCTGACTCCGTCTCACCGGGACGCGCTGCGTGGCGGGCGACTTCGAGTAGAACAGTGGTAATCCAGGCCTCTTCCTGATGCTGGTTATAATTTCGGGCTTCGAGGATGGCGAATGCTAACTGGGTCGTGACCATCTCGATAACGGCGATGTCGTCAATCGGGAGTCGCCTTGAGCCCATGCACTGTATGTGAAGTACCCCTAACACTCGGTCGACAACCTTCATAGGAAAAGCATATTCTAATGCTGAAGGCAAAGATGTATCTTCTGTCTGAGCGTCCACATTGGCCGTATTTAGTGGCTCCCCTGATTCTGCAACCTTCTCAATCAGCGAGGCTTGCAGTTTATTCTCCTGCACTTGATCCCCTTCATCCCATGAAGATGCCCGTAAGAAAAGTTCTCCTTCGATAAATTCATAAATTTCTACTTTTTCGTACTCAAGGCCCTGTGTGAGTAACGTCGTGATCCTCGACATGCGTAGGGCAATGGGATCAAGTGAGATCAGCAGTCTTGACATCTCGCGAATGAGCAGCATTTGGATTGACAGCGTTTCAGTTTCTGATCGCAGAATGAGACTCGCCAGGAGTGGAGCCAATTGATTGGAGATGACGAGCATCAGGGATAAGTCATGCTCTGTGAAGGCATGGCTCCGCCGGCTTTGGATCGTGAGTGCACCAATAACGCTATCGCCTGACCTGAGAGGGATGAAAATGCCCGAAACGGGCGGGTCTGGAGCGTCGTAGCTGGGGTGGGCAGGCAGGCTGTCTGCCTCGGATTGAAAATCTTTGATCAGAATCGATTGACCCGTCCGGCGGATCCAGCCAATCAACCCTTCTTGGTCCGGTGCGATCTGAAAACTGAGATTCTCTTGGCGGCTGCCATCCTTCACCCAGATAAGTGTCCGGTAGTGATCATCCTCGAAAACCCCTAATTGAAAGAAATCCGTTTCCATCAACCTGGCGATCTCGAGAAAAGCGACCTCAGCAAGTTCTTGGAGGTCGATAGCCGCGACAGCGATCGAACGTCCGACTTCAGCTAATGTCTTGAATTCTCGCGCTGTATCATGTTCAATCGCCATATTCGGCGTACTCCGTTAAGAGAGTTCAGGTTCAGAAGAAAGGTAGCTCGTATCGTAGCACAGAAACCCCATCCCGAAGGAAAGGGATGGGGTTTGGTTGAAGTCTGCCTTCGCTGTGAGTTTCGGTAATCTACCTCCAGAAGCTCTAGCATTCCGTTTAGGCTGAAGATTTGCGAGACCTGCACATACGTAATTGGTTGCGACCCTCCTTACGGCGATATTCCACATCATCCATCACTTTGTGCATGATGACTAGTCCCAAGCCGCCAACAGGCGGATTATCAAGCGACCAGTCAAGTTTAGTGGGACCATTTGTAGGGTCGAACGGTGGAGCATCATCCCATAACTCAATCGTAATGTTGTTAGGTTTGGTCTGGACTGCGACTTCGATTTCCCCAGTCGAATCATCTCCGTAGCCGTGCAAGATGATATTCTCACATGCCTCACAGACGGCCAGCTCACATGCGTAACTTTCCATCTCGTCGAAGCCCGCATCTTGGGCTGCCTCTTGAATAAACCGACCGATGCTTTCTATCTGGTCAAGGCGACCGTCGATCTTCATACGTTTCTCTATCATGATCCGTTAGAATGCGGCGATTGCCGTTTCGCGATCAGGAAATTGTTCAAAGAGGACTTCCAAGCCAGCGATCTCAAGTGTTTCAGATACTTGCTTGCTGGGTTGCGCGATTACAATCTTTCCCCCGGCGTTTTTAACGGTTTTTCTCGCATTTACCAAGACCCGCAACCCCGCGGAGGAGATAAATTCAACTCCGGAAAGATCGAGGGCGATATTGACCCTCCCTTGCTCCAGCTCCGCCTGCAAAGCACTTTCAAATTCACCGTATGTCACAGAATCCACACGCTCGGTAACCGTCATTACTGTAACGCGTTTATATACCTTTACGGTAATTTCCATGATCGTCTCCTTTCTTTCTAGGCACTCCGATTGACTATGTATCGGGCGAGCTCGTAGAGCGCATCACGCTCGGGCTTAGCTGGCATTAGTTCCAACTGAGCCTCGCCGGTTTTCGCAAATTCATCCGCTTGATGAAGAGCGCGGTGTATTGCAGAAGAACTACGAATATCCTCGATGATTTGTTCAAGTTCGCTCTCGCTGGTTTGCTTCTTCTGCAGCCTTTCTATAAGCATTTTACCGTTGGATTGATCTTCCAGGTAAAAAAGAGTCGGGAGCGTAATTAATCCATGGCGCAAATCGCTGGCTACAGGTTTTCCAATCCGGCTTTGCTCACCTGTGAAATCTAGCACGTCATCGACAATTTGGAATGCGAGACCAATGTAATAACCATACAGTTTCATCGCTTCTATTGTTTCCTCGCTCGCACCACCGAGGACTGCGGCACCCTCTGTGGCTACCTCGAACAAGGAAGCGGTTTTTGCGTAGGTTCGATCCAGGTATGATTGGTGGGTGGTAATGAACTCTTGGTTGAATAACTGCGTGATCTCACCACCCACAACCGTCATCAGCCCGCGGGCAAATGAGTCCATTAAGATAAGCGAATTCGTTGCTGCTGCAAGGCGTGCTGCACGGGCGAAGATGTAATCCCCAGCAAGGACCGTCGCCCCTAGGGTCCATTGGGCATTCAGGGTTGGGAAACCTCGTCTAAGCAAGGAGCCATCTATAAGATCGTCATGCACTAGTGTTGCCGTATGAAGCATTTCAATTGCAGCAGCGTGCACCAGTATCCGGTCGATGTCTGCGTCGAGCATCTTGCCGATGAGAATTACGGCAATCGGGCGGATGCGCTTGCCGCCCGAGGAGAGTAGAAGATCAATTGCCTTGTCCAGGTAGGCGTGATGCTGCCCTGCGCTCTTGCGCATAACAAGCTCAACTTCCTCTAGATAAGGACTTGTAAGATCAAAGAATGTTGTTGTTTGTGATGTCATGTGACCATTGGAATAGGTTTTTGGCATTTTCTGTTGTCGCCCGTATTGTGCTGTAATCATCATCCCGGATGTCATTCACCTTCTGTGCGATCCACTCGAGATGCGCCGGTTCATTCCTTCTTCCTCGGCGTGGTTCCGGCGTCAAGTATGGAGAATCGGTTTCAATAACCAGCCGGTCAGAAGGTAGCTGTGCGACGATATCGCGAAGTGCCTCTGTTTTCTTAAATGTTATTGGCCCTGCAATCCCAATGTAAAAACCCTGCTGAATCGCTTCTGTCGCAGAATCCAAATCTGCAGAGAAGGCATGCAACACGCCTGCTCGGGTTGAAAGGGTGGAGGGAAGATTGACGGTCCAATTGTTCAAGTGTTCAAGTATATCCCCTATCGCTTCACGGTTATGGATCAGTACCGGATATTGCAATGCACTCGCGATCTCGAGCTGGTCATCAAAGGCAATCCTCTGCATTTTTAGCGGCGAAAGGTTACGGTAATAGTCTAAGCCAATTTCGCCAATGGCAACAACTTTCGGTGACTGCGCAAGGCTGGCAATTTCACCGGCAAGCGCTTCTGACCATTCACTCACATAATGAGGATGAATGCCTACTGCAGCGAAGACATCATCGTGCTTTTCGGCAAGTTCGATCGCCATCTGACTTGTCTGGAGATCAACCCCCGGGATGAGTATCCTCTCCACTCCCGCTGACCTTGCCCTGACCAGAACTTCCTCCCGGTCGGCATCATACGCCGCTAGGTTCAAATGACAATGGGTATCCACCAATGCGGCTAGATGTTTGCTCATTTAACTCCGACCAACTTTAGACCATCTTCGAGTATTGGCTTAACACGATCCGCCTGCGTGGTTTCACAGTATACGCGCACAATTGGTTCGGTTCCAGAAAAACGGACCAGGAGCCAGCCACCATCCTCAAGCGAGAATTTATAACCATCCACCTTAAGGATATCTGTCACCTTCAACCCGCCAACCTCTTTCGGGTGGGCATTGGAGATCTTCGCCTCATATTCCACCCGTTTCTCAGGTATAAGAGGCGTGTCGATCCGGTCGTAGTAATGGGGACCTACCTGCTCGAAGAGCAATTCCACCAGTTGGCTTGGTTTTCGATCGAGACGAACCATCATATCTAATAGATACAATCCAGCCAGTATGCCATCCCGCTCTGGGACATGACCGTGGAAGGCATAGCCGCCGGATTCCTCGCCGCCGATTAACGCATCGACTTCGAGCATCTTCGGGGCGACGTATTTGAAACCAACACCAGTCTGGTAAACCGGAACATCATAGATTTCTCCGAGCTTCTCAAGCATCGAAGTAGTCGAGAGGGTCTTGACGATTGGACCGCGTTCCCCCCTGGCTTCGAGGAGGTAGTACGCGAGAAGCCCAAACACACGCAGCTGGTTGACGAAATTCCCATGTTCGTCACCCAATCCGATCCGGTCAGCATCGCCGTCAGTGATGAGAAGTACATCGGCGTTTTCTGCAACAGACCGCTTTAAGCCCACATCGATATTGGGCGGGATCGGCTCCGGGCGGCCCATCTCGGGGAATATCGGATTGCGCGTATTGTGGATCTCGATCACCTTGGTGGAGCCGCCGGATAGTAGTTTGGAGAACCATCCAGCGCCATTTCCCCACATCGCGTCTACCAGGATTGTTAAACTTGCGTCTCGAAGCGAGTCTAGATCCACCAGCTTCTCTATCTGGGCGAAATACGCTGGGCTGGCATCGAAGCGCTCAACGGCACCTGAAGTAAGCGCTTCATGGATATTCACTCGTGGTATTTTCTGATCGTCATCGGGAATCTCAGTTTCGATGATGCGTAAGCCTTCTGGATCGATCGCTCCACCATATTGATCTCTTACTTTAAAGCCATTATCAGCCGATGGGTTATGGGATGCGGTGATATTAATCGCTCCAACGGCACCATGATGGACAACGGAGTAAGAGATTGTTGGTGTAGGGGTGGGACCGTCTGTGAGAAGTACACGGAAACCATGGCCGGCCAATACCTCCGCCGCTGATTCCGCAAAGGCTTCTGATGCAAAACGTTTGTCGAAACCGATGACAACTGGTTTTTTCGATCCTTCAACCTCAAGAAGGTATTTAGCGAAACCATGGCTGCACCGGCGTACAGCTTCAAAAGTATAGTTATCAGCTATTCGCCCTCTCCAGCCGTCTGTACCAAATTTGATCGGATCCCGTGTCATACTGCCTCCCCGGATATCGGAGCTTGTTTGCCACCGAGTGTGCGTTTACGAGAAGCAGGCCAGGCGAAGGTCTTGACCTGGCCTCGCGAGATAATAAGGCGCTTGCACCCATGGTGAAAAGAGTTCAAAGGTCGGTACCGCTACATCCAGTTGCCTTGAAGGATACTGATGTACCTCACCC